>JASHQP010000239.1 GCA_030039095.1 Streptosporangiaceae bacterium | reverse complement strand
GGTCGGCCGCGGCCTGCTCGTCCAGCGCTCCCGGCCGCAGCGCGCAGTCGAGCAGGGTCAGCAGCGGCCGGGTCCCTGGCTCGGCCGCCAGCGGCAGTTCGTCGCCGGCGATCGTCACCGGAATCCCTGCCGCGGCCAGGGCCCGCCGCAGAACCGGCACCTGGCGGGTGGCGGACCGGACCAGGACCGCCATCGACGACCAGGCCAGGCCGTCGGAGAGGTGCGCCCGGCGCAGCACGTCGGCGATCACCGAGGCTTCCTGGGCCGCGGTCGCCGCGATGATGATCCGCGCCGTCCCAGGTTCCGCCTCGGGGAGCGGGATCAGCGCTCGATGCGACCGTTCCGGGTTCCGATCGAGGTCCGCCTGAGCGGCGGGAAGTCTCGCTGCGACCCTTCGTGACGCCGAGAGCAGGAACGGGCCGCTGCGGCGGCACGTGCGCAGCGCGACCACCCGCGCCGGGGTGCCGTCCGGGGCGCGGAACCGGCCGGGAAACCTGCCGACCGCCCTGGTGTCGGCGCCGCGGAACCCGTAGATCGACTGGTCGGGATCGCCGACCACGATCAGCTCCCGGCCGTCGCCCGCCAGCGCGTGCAGCAGGTCCTCCTGCGCGGGGTCGGTGTCCTGGTACTCGTCGACCAGGACCGCGTCGTAGGCCTGCCGCTCCCGGCTGCGGGTGGCATCGCGGCCGAGCAGCCCGGCCGCGATCCTGACGATCTCCGCGTAGTCGTAGGCGGGCACCGGGGCGAGGTCGAAGCGGCCGGCGTACCGCTCCAGGAACGCGCCGGCCGCCATCCAGTCGTCGCGCTTCCGCTGCACGCCGAGCCGGGTCAGCCCGCGCCCGTCCAGGCCGCGCTCGGCCGCGCGGAGCAGGAAGTCCCGCAGTTCGGCCGCGAAACCCCTGGTGGCGAGCGCCGGGCGGAGCCGCTCCGGCCAGTCCCGGCCGCCGTCCTCGGCCTCGCCGCGGAGCAGCCGCCTGACCTCGAGCAGCTGATCGGGGCCGGACAGCAGTGTGGGCGGCTCGTCGCCGTCGAGCGCAAACTCCCTGCGCACCAGCGCGTAGGCGTAGCTGTGGAACGTCAGCGCGAGCGGCTGCCGGGTCGTCCGGCCCAGCCGCATGGTGATCCGCTCCCGCAGTTCCTCCGCCGCCTTGCGGCTGAACGTGAGCACGAGCACGCGCGACGGCTCGATGCCGCGGTCGGCGATCCGGTGCACCACGGCCTCGACGATCGCGGTGGTCTTCCCGGTGCCGGGACCCGCCAGCACCAGCAGCGGGCCGGCGGAGTGGCTGACCACCTGCTGCTGCGCGTCGTCCAGGCGCGGCGGCCCGGCCGCCGGCATGGGCCGGCGGACGAGGCGATAGGCGGGCGCAGAGGAATCCATTTGCTCTACAGGTAGCACCTGCCTCCGACAGTCCGCGTGCCTGTCCGCCCATTTGCAGCGAATGGCCGCGGGAATGGACCGGTCAGTCCCTGAGCTTGCGCAGAATGCGCGCGAGGTGGGCCTGATCCGTCGGGCTGAGCCGGCCGAATACGCGCTCGGTCTCGGACCCGCGCGCTGCGCGGATCGCGCCGAGGACGCTCTCGCCGTGCTCGGTCAGCCCGACCAGCGTGGCCCGCCGGTCGCCGGGGTCGCGCTCACGCCGGACCAGGCCGCGGGATTCGAGGGCGTCGACGACCTCCGTGGCGGAGCGCGCGGCGATGCGCAGGCGATCGGACAGCCCGGACAGGCGCAGCGGCCCGTGGTGGGAGAGCGCGCGCAGCGCCCGCAACTGAGCGGGGGTGATGTCCCAGGGAGCGAGGCTTTCGTGGGACGCGCCGCGCAACTGGCGCGCGACCGACCAGAAGGCATCGGAGAGCGTCTCGTCGCCGGGCGAGCCGCCCCGGCCCGCCGCGCCGCGGTCGGTGGTCACGGGAATACGATACCAGCATCTGGCGTTCTTACCTCAAATTGAGGTAACCTCAGTAATAGACGTCACCAGGCCCGGCGCCTCGCAGCACCCGGCCACCCCGGCAGGCTTCCCGGGCTCCGCGCGCTGCGGCGCCCGGCCGTTCGCACAGAATCGAGCAACTTTTTGGAATCACAGCAGACAAATCGAGACCCCAGCAAGGGCCGGGCCCGCGGCCCGAGGACCGTCACGGCCGCGGAAAGGGCGCAGGCCCGTGACGTATCGCTGCGCCGGATCGGCCGGCTGTTCAGCCCCTACCGCTGGCAGCTGGCGATCGTCACCGCCATCATCGCCGCCTCGTCCATCGTCGGGCTGGCCTCCCCGTTCCTGCTCCGCGCCGTGATCGACACCGCGCTGCCGGACAGGAACCTGCGGCTGCTGGTCTGGCTCGTGCTCGGCATGGTTGCCGTGGCGGCCGTCACCTCGGTCTTCGGCGTGATCCAGACCTGGATCAGCACGAAGGTCGGGCAGCACGTCATGCACGCGCTGCGCACCGCCGTCTTCAGCCACCTGCAGCGCCAGTCGATCGCGTTCTTCACCCGGACCCGCACCGGCGAGGTCCAGTCCCGCATCCAGAACGACATCGGCGGCATGGAGGCCGTCGTCACGTCGACGGCTACCTCCATCGCCTCCAACCTCACCACCGTGGTCGCCTCCGCGGTCGCCATGGTCGCGCTGTCGTGGCGGCTGTCGCTCATCTCGCTGGTGGTCATGCCGCCGGCGATCTACCTGACCCGCAAGGTGGCCGGCCTGCGCCGGGCGATCACCACCCAGCAGCAGCGCGAGCTCGCCGACCTGAACGTCACCATCGAGGAAGGGCTGTCGGTCAGCGGCGTCCAGCTGGCGAAGACCATGGGCACCGCGCCATCCCTGATACGGCGGTTCACCGATTCCTCGGCCCGCCTGATCGACCTGGAGCTGCGATCCCAGCTCGCCGGGCGGTGGCGGATGGCATCGCTGAGCATCATCTTCGCCGCGATCCCCGCGATCATCTACCTGTCGGCTGGCCTGCCCTTCACCGCCGGCGCCATCAGCATCGGTACGCTCATCGCGTTCACCACCTTGCAGAACAACCTGTTCCGGCCGATCACCGGGCTGCTGAACACCAGCGTGTCGGTGATCAGCTCGCTGGCGCTGTTCCAGCGGATCTTCGAGTACCTCGACCTGCCGGTCGAGATCGACGATCCCGCTCACCCGGTCGAGATCGACCCGGCGCGGGTCACCGGGCACGTCCGCCTCTCCGGCGTCAGCTTCGCCTACCCCGGCGCGGACCGGCCCGCGGTCTCCGGCGTCGACCTGGACATCCCGGCCGGCCAGACCCTGGCCCTGGTGGGCGAGACCGGGTCCGGCAAGACCACCCTCGCCGCGCTGATATCCCGGCTGTACGACCCCGGCAGCGGCAGCGTCCGCATCGACGGCGTCGACATCCGCGACATGAGGCTCGGCGACCTGGCCGCGATCGTCGGCGTGGTCAGCCAGGAAACGTACCTGCTGCATACGACGGTGCGGGAGAACCTGCGCTACGCCAAGCCCGGCGCCACCGACGAGCAGATCGAGGAGGCCGCGCGTGCCTCCCAGATCCACGACCTGATCGCCGGTCTGCCGGACGGCTACGACACGATGGTCGGCTCCCGCGGTCACCGCTTCTCGGGTGGCGAGAAGCAGCGCCTCGCGATCGCCAGGACGCTCCTGCGCGACCCGCGCGTGCTCGTGCTCGACGAGGCCACGAGCGCGCTGGACACCGAGACCGAACGCGCCGTGCAGAAGGCGTTCGACGCGCTCGCGCAGGGCCGCACCACGATCACGATCGCGCACCGGCTCTCGACCGTGCGCAACGCCGATCAGATCGTCGTGCTGGATCACGGCCGCATCGCCGAGGCGGGCACGCACGGCAGCCTCCTGGCCGGCAACGGCCGTTACGCCGCACTCGCCGCGTAACCTGGCGAGATCGCCCAAACACAGATAACCCTCCCGATCGTCGCGATCGTCATCGGCGCAGGTGCGCTGCACGCGGTCTGGAACGCGATCGCGAAGTATGTCGACGACAAGCTCGTGGCGTTCGGCCTGATCGGGATCGCTTCGACGGCCGGCGGCGGTCTCGTGCTGGCCGTCACCGGCCTGCCAGCCCGGGCCGCGATCGGCTTCGCCGCCACGTCCGCCGCGATCCACGTCGGCTACGAGCTGGGGCTGATGAACTCCTACCGTCTCGGCGCGTTCAACCAGGTCTATCCCATCGCCCGGGGGACATCGCCCCTCGTGGTGGCGCTCGGCGCCTACCTCCTCGCCGGCGAGCACCTGGGCGCCGTGCCGCTGGCCGGGGTGGCGATCCTCGCCGCCGGGCTGGCCAGCCTGGCGCTGTCGTCGGGCCGCCCGACCTCCTCGGAGCTGCCCGCGATCGGGGCCGCCCTGCTCACCGGGCTGACGATCGCCGCGTACACGATCGTGGACGGCCTCGGGGTGCGCCGCAGCGGAGACCCGTACGCCTACGCCGGGTTGCTGTTCCTGCTCATGGGGCCGGTGATCCCGGTGATCGCCGCCTTCCGGCGGCCGAGGTCGTGGCTGACCGCGCCGGGAACGGGGAAGGGCCTGCTGGCCGGGGCGCTGTCGCTGATCGCCTACGGGATCGTGCTGTGGGCGCAGACCAGGGCCCCGCTGGCAGAGGTCGCCGCGATCAGGGAGACCGGCGTGATCTTCGCCGCGCTGATCGGGATGAAGCTGCTGCACGAGGGCTTCGGCCGCAGACGGCTGGCTGCCGCCCTGGCGGTGGCGGCCGGGATCGTGCTGATCAGCCTCTGAGACGCGGTCACACCTGCGGCGTCCAGCGCGCGCGGCGCATGTCCACCCGGCCGGGCCGGCCGTCGCTGCCCGGGCGCATCGGCGTGCCTTCCTCCCGGTACCGGTCCAGGGCCGCCCGCTCGTGGCCGGCCAGCAGCGATCCGTCGGCGTGGATGACCCGCCACCACGCGACGCCGCCGCCCCACAGCGCCATCACCCGGCCCACCTGGCG
>JASHQP010000021.1 GCA_030039095.1 Streptosporangiaceae bacterium | reverse complement strand
CGGCAGGGCTGACAACCGCCGCGGCCGGGCCGGCGGCACCGCCCCGGCGCGCCACCCCAGGGCGGCGGCGTCATTCGCCCGCCCTGCCCACCCCTTCCGCTCTGCCCATCCCTCCCGTGCTGGTCTGCGCCGGGCCGGGCACGGCCGTCGCCTGAGCCTCTCGCTGGTGTGCATCGGGCTCGCGCTGGTCCTCGTCGCCGCCCGGCTGGTGCAGCTGCAGGGCCTGCACTGGTCGCAGTACCGGGCGGCCGCGCAGCAGCAGATGCTGCCACCGGAGCCGATCCCGATCCCCGTCGTGCGCGGCTCCATCACCAGCAGCGACGGCACGGTCCTCGCGATGACCGTGCAGACCGACCTGATCTACGCCGACCCTGTCCTGATTCCCCAGGCCAAGCGCGCTCAGGTGGCCGCGGCGCTGTCCGGCCCCCTCCGCATGGCCCAGTCCGCCATTCTTGCCCTGATCGATCACCCGAGCTCGCCTCAGTACGTGGTGCTCGAGAAGAACGTGCCGGCGGCGACCGGCACCCGGATCAGCGCGCTGATGAACTCACGCAATCTGCCGGGCATCGACGAGGACCCGAGCTACTCCCGCGTCTACCCGAACGGTGATCTCGCCGCGAACCTCATCGGCTTCACCGACACCGACGCCGCCGGCGACCTGCGCGGCGAGGCCGGGCTCGAGCAGGAGTACAACCCCCTGCTGACCGGGCGGGACGGCAGCGAGCAGGTCGAGCTGGGCCCGACGCAGCAGCCGATCCCGGGCACCGAGCAGATTCTTCGCGCCCCGGTGGCCGCGGGCAGCCTGAAGCTGACCGTCAACGCCGACATCCAGTTCGAAGCCGAGCAAGCCTGCGCCGCCGAGGTCAAGGCGGCGCACGCGAAGAACTGCTCGGTCGTGGTGATGGACCCGCACACCGGGCAGATCCTCGCGCTCGCGCAGTACCCGACGTTCAGCCCGTCCGATCCGGCCAGCGTGGCCGCGACAACCGACATCCCGGTGCAGAACGTGTTCCAGCCGGGAAGCACGGCCAAGGTCATCACCGCGGCCGCCGCGATCGAGCGCGGCGGCCAGACGCCGATGAGCACCTACACGGTGCCCGACCAGATCGACGTGGACGGCTTCTCGTTCCACGACGGGGAGTACCACCCGACGCTGCGGTACACGATCGCCGGGATCATCGCGAACTCGCTCAACGACGGCATGGTGCAGGTGGTCCAGCACGTCAGCCCGCAGATCCAGTACGACTACCTCAGGGCGTTCGGGCTTGGCGAGCCCACCGGGCTCGACCTGCCTGGCGCGACCTCGGGGATCTTGCCCGCGCCCTCGAAGTGGTGGCCGGACGAGCGGTACACGCTGTCGTTCGGGCAGGGCGTCGCGGCCAGCGCGGTGCAGATGGCCGACGTCTACGCGACGATCGCGAACGGCGGGGTGCGCGTGACGCCGTCGATCATCGCCGGCACCACCAACGGCGCCGGAACGTTCACGCCGGCTCCCGCGCCGAAGAAGACCAGGGTGATCCAGCCGAAGACCGCCAGGGATCTGATGGCGATACTGCAGCAGGTGCCCATCGTCGACTCGGAAGGCGGCGAGCCGTGGGGGATCATCCCCGGGTACACGGTCGCGGCCAAGACCGGCACCTCCCAGGAGGCCGCGCCGGGACAGAGCTGCCTGTGCCAGTACGGGTCGAGTTACATCGGCATCGTCCCCGCCGACAACCCGCAGCTCGTGGTCGCCGTGAACGTCCAGGACCCCACGAAGGGCGGCTACTACGGCGATGAGATCGCCGGGCCCGTCTTCTACCACGTGACAAAGTTCGCGCTGCAGACGCTGCGGATACCGCCGGACTACGCCAAGCGTCCCCACGTGCGGCTCACGAGACCGTGAACAGAGGTAATCTCTGCCCGTGCCAGCCGACCTACGCCCACGCCACATCCCGCTGCGACCGCTCGCGGGACTGGCGGCGCTGCTCGGGGTGAAGACCGCGGGGCGGGACGCCCCAGGCCCGCTGACCAGGCCAGGTACGCCCCGCGGCGTGTCCGGGATCACGCACGACTCCCGTCGCGTCCACCCCGGCGACCTGTACGCCGCGCTGCCCGGCAGCCAGCACCACGGTGCCAGCTTCTGCGCGCAGGCCGGCGCGTCCGGAGCGGCGGCCATCCTCACCGACCCCGCCGGCCGGGAACTCGCGATCCGGTCCGGGCTGCCGGTGTTCGTGGTCGCCGACCCGCGATCAAGGCTCGGCGAGATCGCGTCGTGGATCTACGGCAACCCCTCGGGGAAGCTGACGCTGCTCGGGGTGACCGGCACCAGCGGCAAGACCACGACCACCTACCTGCTCGAGGCCGGGCTGCGCGCTGCCGGGCTCCTGTCCGGGCTCGTCGGCGGCGTGCAGACCAGGATCGGGAACGTCGTGGCCGACAGCTGGCTGACCACTCCCGAGGCCACCGACCTGCAGGCGCTGCTGGCCGCGATGGTCGAGCAGGGCGTGACCGCGGCCGCGATGGAGGTCTCCAGCCACGCCCTCGCGCTGGGCCGCGTCTCCGGAACGTCCTACGACGTGGCCGTGTTCACCAACCTGTCCCAGGACCATCTGGACTTCCACGAGACGCTCGACGACTACTTCGCCGCCAAGGCCAAGCTGTTTACGCAACGCTATGCCAGGGCGGGAGTGGTCAACCTCGACGACTCCCACGGCCGGATCCTCGCCGCCGGCCCGCAGATCCCGATCACCACGTACTCGCCGGCCGGCGACCCGGCCGCCGACTGGCGCGCGGCCGACGTGCGCGGCGGCGCGGACGGGAGCGCCTTCCGTGTGATCGGCCCCGGCGGGGTGGAGGCGGACGCCTCGGTCGCCCTGCCCGGGCCGTTCAACGTCGCCAACGCGCTCGCCGCGATCGTCGCCCTGGTCGAGGCCGGGGTGGGGATCGCCACCGCGGTGGCCGGCGTGGCCGCCTGCCCCGGGGTCCCGGGGCGGCTCGAGCGGGTCGAGGCCGGGCAGGACTTCACCGTGCTCGTCGACTACTCGCACAAGCCGGGCGCTGTGCGGGCGGTGCTCGACGCGCTGCGGCCGGTGACGCTCGGCAACCTCACGATCGTGCTCGGCTGCGGAGGCGACCGGGACCGCACGAAGCGCCCGCTGATGGGGGCGGCCGCGGCCGGCCTCGCGGACCTGGCGATCTTCACCAATGACAACCCGCGCTCGGAGGACCCGCTCGAGATCCTCGCCGAGATGCTCTCGGGCGCGGCGACCGTTCCCGCCGCCGCCCGGGCCCACGTGATCATCGAGCCCGACCGCGCCGCCGCGATCGAGCTCGCCGTGACAAGGGCGAGCAAAGGGGACGTCGTGCTCGTCGCGGGTAAAGGACACGAGCGGGGCCAGTACGCTGGCAGCGCAGTCATACCCTTCGACGACCGCGAGGTGGCGGCGGAAGCTCTCGCCCGCCGTCTCGCCGGCGGGGCCTGGCAGAGTGCGCCCGGCGGGCCCCACGCGCCAGAGCCCGACATGGGGGACCTGTGATCCCGCTGTCCATAGCCGAGGTATCCGAGATCGTCGGCGCCACCGCCGACCGGGTCACGGACCAGGCCGCGATCGTGACCGGGCCAGTGGTCATCGACTCCCGCCAGGCCCGGCCGGGCGGCCTGTTCGCCGCGCTGCCGGGTACCCGGGCCGACGGTCACGACTTCGCCGCGGACGCCGTCGCGGCCGGTGCGACTGCCGTGCTCGCCACCAGGCCCGTCGGCGTGCCCGCGCTGATCGTCCCGGACGTGCTCGCCGCGCTCGCCGCGCTGGCCCGCGCGGTCGTCGGCCGGCTGCAGGGGGGTCTGGGGGGGTCGTCCCCCCTGGGGCAGGCACCGCAGGGCCTCACGATCGCCGCGATCACCGGCTCGGCCGGCAAGACCACCACCAAGGACCTCGCCGCCCAGCTCATCGAGTCGCTGGGCCCGACGGTGTCCCCCAAGAACTCCTACAACAACGAGCAGGGCCATCCGCTGACCGTGCTCCGGGTGACCGAGCAGACCAGGTACCTGGTGGCCGAGATGTCCGCGCGCGGCCCGGGCCACATCGCCGAGCTGTGCCGCATCTCGCCGCCGAGCCTCGGCGTGGTGCTGTGCGTCGGCCACGCGCACGCCGGCGTGTTCGGCAGCATCGACGACGTCGCGCGGGCCAAGGCCGAGCTGCCCGAGGCGCTCCCCGCCGGCGGCGTGGCGGTGCTGAACGCCGACGACCCGCGGGTGGCGGCCATGGCC
>JASHQP010000238.1 GCA_030039095.1 Streptosporangiaceae bacterium | reverse complement strand
GCCAGCGTCCGCGATGACCTGGTCCGCGGCTGCCGCGACGCAGTCGTCGAGCAGCGCGCCGATGCTCGGGTACGGGCTGACGCTCATGGCCAGCTTCCGCTGCGTCGGCAGCCGGCCGGCGATGGACCGCAGGCCGGACGGCACGCGCAGCAAGAGCAGCCGGCGGGTGCCGGCGGCCATCGCCGCGTTCGCCTCGGCCTCGGTCGGGAACAGGCGCACGTCGGCCGCGTCGCCCGTGTCCACGAGCGCCGGGTAGGCGGTAATCGGGGGGGTTTGGGAGGGTCGTCCCCCCGAGCTGGCACTAATCGGGGGGGTTTGGGGGGGTCGTCCCCCCGGGCTGGCACTGTCCTCGTCCCGGGTGAACACCCGCGGCAGCGTGCCGATCGTCCAGTCCTTCAGGCCGGTTCGGGTGAGGTCGCCCGCGGCCGCGGTCAGCTTCGCCTGCAGCCGCGGCCGCAGCTGCTCGCGCAGCGCGCCGAGGTCCTTGCCCCTGGCCAGCTCGCGACCGGAGTCCATCACCCGGAACGTCATCCTCAGGTGAGCGGGCAGCCGCGACTCGTCGAACGCCGCCCGGGTCACCGGAACACCCCCGTAGCGGGTGAGCTCCCGGGCCAGCGCGTCCAGCAGGTCGCCGTGCGGCTCGCCCAGCCGGGCGGTCACCGCCCTCGCCGTATCCGGGGCGGGCACGAACGGCCGGCGAAGATCCTTCGACATCGACCGGATCAGCTCGGTGACGAGTTCCTCGCGCCGGCCCGGCACCTGCCAGCCGAGCTCGTCGCCGTTCACGCGGCCGAGCTGGGACAGCGGGATGTCCGCGGTCACGCCGTCGTCGGGTGCGCCGGGCTCGAACGCGTACGACAGCGGGAGCTCGCCCCACCGGGCGGGGTAGTCGGCGGCCGTGACCTCGCCGGCGGCCGGGCCGGTCAGGTCGGCGGGCGTGAGCGTCAGCAGGTCCGGGGTCTGCGCGCGTGCGGTCTTCCACCAGGCGTCGAAGTGCCGGGCTGACGTCACGTCGCTGGGTATCCGCCGGTCGTAGAAGTCGAAGAGGGCCGCGTCGTCGGCGACGATGCCGCGCCGCCTGGCCCGGTCCTCCAGGCCTGCGGCCTCGTCCAGCAGCCGCTGGTTGCGCTCGAAGAACCTGTGGTGGGTCCGCCAGTCGCCCTCGACCAGCGCGCCGGTGATGAACATCTCGCGCGCCGCCGCCGGATCCACCTTCGCGTAGTTCACCCGCCGCTCGGTCACGATCGGAAGCCCGTACAGAGTGACTTTCTCGAACGCGACGGCAGCCCCCATTTTGGCGTCCCAATGGGGCTCGCTGTAGGTGCGCCGGACCAGGTGCGCGGCGAGCGGCTCGGCCCATTCGGGTTCGATGCGCGCGGCGGTCCGCGCCCACAGCCGCGACGTCTCGACCAGCTCGGCCGCGACCACCCATTGCGGCGGCCTCCGGGCCAGCACCGAGTCGGGGAAGATCGCGAACCGGGCGCCCCGCGACCCGGCGAACTCGGCGGGTCCGCGCCGTTTCTCCCCGGCGGCGCGTTCATCCTTCATCCCGATGTGCGACAGCAGCCCGGCCAGCAGCGACATGTGCACGCGGTCCGAGACGTCCTGGCCCGCGCCGCCCTCGGGGCCGGCGGTGATGCCCACCTCCTTGGCCGCCTGGCGCAGCTGCCCCTGCACGTCCTGCCACTCGCGGATCCGCAGGTAGTGCAAGTACTCGCGGCGGCACATGCGGCGGAACGCCGAAGCCGAAAGCTCGCGCTGCTGGTCGTTCACGTAGGCCCACAGGTTGAGCAGGGCCAGGAAGTCCGAGCCCGGCTCGGCGAAGCGCTTGTGCATGGCGTCGGCGGCCTCGCGGGCGTCGGCCGGCCGTTCCCGCGGGTCCTGGATGGACAGCGCGGCCGTGATGATCAGCACCTCGCGGACGCACCCGTTGTGCCTGGCCTCGAGGATCATCCGGCCGAGGCGCGGGTCGGTCGGCAGCCGCGCCAGCTTGCGCCCCGTCCCGGTGAGCTGCGTGCCGCGACGGCCGCCGCCCGGCGCCACCGCGCCCAGTTCTTCCAGCAGCCGGACGCCGTCGGCGATGTTGCGGGAGTCGGGCGGGTCGACGAACGGGAAGCCGGCGATGTCGCCGAGATTGAGCGCCGCCGCCTGCAGGATCACCGAGGCAAGGTTCGTGCGCAGGATCTCCGGCTCGGTGAACTCCGGCCGCGACTCGAAGTCCTCCTCGCTGTACAGCCGGATGCAGATGCCGTCGGACGTCCGCCCGCACCGGCCCTTGCGCTGGTCGGCCGAGGCGCGGGAGATCCGCTCGATCGGCAGCCGCTGGACCTTGGTCCGCTGGCTGTAACGGGAGATCCGTGCGGTGCCCGGGTCGACCACGTACCTGATGCCGGGCACGGTCAGGGAGGTCTCGGCGACGTTGGTGGCCAGCACCACGCGGGACCGGCGGTGCGGCTGGAACACACGGTGCTGCTCGCCCGCTGACAGCCGCGCGTAGAGCGGCAGCACCTCGAGGTCGGCCAGGCCCGGCTGGTCGGCGAGCGCGTCGGCGGCGTCCCTGATCTCCCGCTCGCCGCTGAGGAACACCAGGACGTCCCCGGGGCCCTCGGCACGGAGCTCGCGGATCGCGTCGACGATGCCCTGCGACTGGTCCTTCGGCTCCTCGCGGGGCCGGTCGGGGTCGGCCAGCGGCCGGTACCGCACCTCGACCGGGTAGGTGCGCCCCGACACCTCGATTACCGGCGCGTCCCCGCTGTGCTTGCCTGATTCGCCTCCGGCACTCTGTTTGCCTGATTCGCCTCCGGCAAAATGTCTACTGAACCGTTCCGGGTCGATCGTGGCGGAGGTGATGATCACCTTGAGGTCGGGCCGGGTGGGCAGCAGCCGCTTCAGGTAGCCGAGGATGAAGTCGATGTTCAGGCTGCGCTCGTGTGCCTCGTCGATGATCAGCGTGTCGTACCGCTGCAGCCGCCGGTCCCGCTGCATCTCGGCCAGCAGGATCCCGTCGGTCATCACCTTGACGAGGGTGCTGTCGCTGGACTTGTCGGTGAACCGCACCTTGTACCCGACCGCCGTCCCGAGCTCGGTGCCAAGCTCGTCGGCGATCCGCTCCGCCACCGTGCGGGCGGCGATCCGCCGGGGCTGGGTGTGGCCGATCTGGCCGGCCACGCCGCGGCCGATCTCGAGGCAGATCTTGGGAAGCTGGGTGGTCTTCCCTGACCCGGTTTCCCCGGCCACGATGATCACCTGGTTGTCCCGGATCGCCGCGGCGATCTCGTCCTTCCGCTGGCTGATCGGCAGAGCGGCCGGATAGGTGATCTCGAGCCCGGGCAGGCGTGACTGCAACTCGGCAAGCGAAGATGTCAAAACAGAAGTCTCCATACCAGCACAAGGGACACGCACATCAGGATGACGGCACCGTCCCCAGGTCCCTAACGCTTTTCCGGCTCCCCGCCTTCCGCGGGAGTCCGGCTGTCCCCCCCATGCCTTCCGGGGAGTCCGGCCCTCTCCGCCTTCCGGGGAGTCTGGCCGCGCCTTCCCTGCCGCCCGCCATCCGCGGCGCCCCGCCTTCCCCTGCTGCCAGGCACAAGCGCCGTTGTCTGGGCTCGGGCCCGGTGCCGGTCATGTTGCTGCTCCGCGACCCCGATCTCGAGCACCGGATCGATCCTGAGGTGGCGGCCGTGCTCGGGCCGCTGCTCGGCGACCGGCTCGCGGCGGGGGACGCGATCAGCGCGCTGCGCCGCTACTCGCTGATCACCTCCGTCGGCAATGGCAAGGTATTGGTGCACCGGCTGGTCCAGGCCATCACCGTGGACCAGGCCACGCCCGAAGTTGCCGCCGCGTGGCAGCGGGCCGCCGCAGTGATCATCGGCTCGGCGATCCCGGACGACACGACATTGCCCGAAGCGTGGCCGACGTTCGCCGCGCTGCTGCCGCACGCCCTGGCGATCCTGGCGCCGACCAGCGTCGAACTGCGGCGGATGGCCCGATTTCTCGGCGACAGCGGGTCATACGCAACGGCTCGGGACTTGTTCCGGCAGATCGTGGACGGCTACGGACAGGATCCGGTCTATGGCCCCGAGCACCCGGATGCTCTGACCGCTCTCGCCAGCCTCGCCCACTGGACGGGGCAGGCGGCGGGAGAGGCGGCGGTCGCCCGGGATCTGTACGCGAGCCTGCTCCCGGTACGCGAGCGGATCCTCGGGCCGAATCACCCGAATACCCTGACCACCCGGAGCAACCTCGCCAACTGGACGGAACGCGCAAACGAGCCCGCCGATCGGGGATAGCCGGCGGCGCGTTGGCCGTCCCCGTGACGAGCCCCACAGAACCGTGACCGCCAGGGCGGCAGGAGACCCGCGAGCTCAGCGGGCTGACGCTTCCGGGCGGGCTGGCTCGGGTACGCCGCAAGGCATGGCAGATGGGGGCGCTGCGGGACCGCCGATGCTGGCCGCGCCGGCGGCGCGGACGCCGCCCGCAGGCCTTTCCAGCGCCGAAGTTGCCGAGCGGCGCTCGCGCGGGCTCGGCAGCGCGGGGCCGGACCGGACCAGCCGCTCGGTGGCCGAGATCCTCCGCGCGAACATCTTCACCAGGTTCAACCTGATCCTCGGCATCCTGCTGGCGGTGATCCTTGCGGTGGGCCAGCCGCAGGACGGCCTGTTCGGCATCGTGCTGGTCAGCAACGCGGTGATCGGCATCGCCCAGGAACTGCGCGCCAAGCGGACGCTGGACCGGCTCGCGGTGCTCAGCGCGCCGCGGGTCCGCGTGATCAGGGACGGCTCGACGCAGGACATCGACATCGCCGGCCTCGTGGTCGGCGACCTCATCGACCTGCGGGCCGGCGACCAGCTCGTCGCCGACGGCATGGTGCGCGAGAGCGAGAGCCTGCAGGCCGACGAGTCCCTGCTGACCGGCGAGCAGGATCCGGTGGCCAAGCAGGCCGGTGACCGGCTGCTGTCCGGCAGCTTCGTGGCGGCCGGGTCGGGCGGCTACCAGGC
Source organism: Streptosporangiaceae bacterium (assembly GCA_030039095.1). Next base: position 5,438 of record JASHQP010000238.1, on the reverse strand, counting down.
CACGGCGGTGGGCACCGAGGCGTACGCGCGCAAGCTCGCCGCCGAGGCACGGCGCTTCACGGTGGTGCGCTCGGAGCTCATCGACGGCATCAACCGCATCCTGAGGTATGTCACCTGGGCGATCGTGCCGGTGGCGGTGCTGATGATGGTCAGCCAGCTGCACGCCAGGCAGAGCACGCGGCAGGCGATCACCGGCACGGTCGCCGCGCTGGTCGGCATGGTTCCGCAGGGCCTGGTGCTGCTGACCAGTGTCGCGTTCGGCGTGGCCGCGGTCACCCTCGCCCGTCGCCGGGTGCTGGTGCAGCAGCTTCCCGCGGTCGAGGGCCTCGCCAGGGTCGACGTGGTCTGCCTGGACAAGACCGGCACCCTCACCGACGGCACGATCGCGTTCGACGGCCTGACCTCCCTCGACGACCAGGCACCGGCCGAAGCGGCGCTCGGGGCACTGGCCAACGACGAGAACCGGAACGCGACGCTCGCGGCGATCGGGCAGGAATTCCCGCCCCCGGACGGGTGGACGCGCCAGGACGCGGTTCCGTTCTCGGCGGCCCGCAAGTGGAGCGCCGCGAGCTTCACCGGCCACGGCACGTGGGTCCTTGGTGCGCCGGAGATGGTGCTGCCCGGCGATCGCGCGCTGCTGTCCCAGGCCGCGGACCTCGCGGCAAGCGGCCGGCGCGTGCTCGTGCTCGCGCGCACCAGCAGGCCGCTCGAGGGTGAGTCTCTGCCCGAGGAACTCCGGCCAGTGGCGTTCGCCGTGCTGGCCGAGCGGCTGCGGCCTGACGCCAGCGACGCGATCGGGTTCTTCGCCGCCCAGGGCGTGGCGATGAAGGTGATCTCCGGGGACAGCCCGCTCACGGTCAGCGCGGTCGCGAAGGCTGCTGGCCTGCCCGCCGCCGGGGATCCGGTCGACGCCCGGCACCTGTCGGAGGACCCCGGCGAGCTCGGCCGGCTGCTGGAGGAGCACTCGGTGTTCGGCCGGGTCACCCCGCACCAGAAGCAGGCGATGGTCACGGCGCTGCAGGCGCGCGGGCACACGGTCGCGATGACCGGCGACGGCGTCAACGACGTGCTGGCGCTCAAGCTGGCCGACCTCGGCATCGCGATGGGCGGCGGCGCGGCGGCGACCAAGGCGGTCGCCGAACTCGTTCTGCTCGACGGCAGATTCGCCGCGCTTCCGGGCGTCGTCGCCGAGGGCAGGCGGGTGACGGCCAACATCGAGCGGGTGGCCAACCTGTTCGTAACCAAGACCGTGTGGGCCACCCTGCTCGCGGTCGCCGTCGGCGTCGCGCTGCTGCCGTACCCGTTCCTGCCCCGGCACCTCACGATCGTCGACAGCCTGGCGATCGGGATCCCGTCGTTCTTCCTGGCGCTCGCGCCGAACCGCCGGCGCTACGTGCCCGGCTTCGTCGGCCGGGTGCTGCGCTTCGCCATCCCGGCCGGCTGCCTGGTCGCGGCGGCGGCGCTCGCGGCGTATGTCCTCGCCCGGTCGGCGGGCCTGCCGCTGGTGCAGCAGCGCACCGCGGCGACCCTGGTCACGCTCATGCTCAGCCTCGGCGTGCTCGTGCTGCTGGCGATGCCGCTGACCTGGCGCAGGCTCCTGCTGGTCGGCGCCATGGCTGCCGGGTTCATCGCGCTGTTCCCCATCCCCGCGGTGCGCCGCTTCTACGCGCTGGCGCTGCCGAGCAGCCACCTCTGGCAGACGCTGCTCATCGGCGCGGCGGGAATCGTCGCGCTCGCCGTCTTCTGGGAGATCACGCGCCGCCGGTCGACCCCGTAGCCGAGGTCCAGTGCCAGAGGGTCAGCCGGGCAGGCGCCGCAGGATTTCCTGCAGCATCTCCCCGTGCGCGTCGAGGCGGCTGTCCACGCCGTCGAGCCTGGTTTCCACGCCCCCGAGCCTGGTTTCCACGCCGTCGAGCCTGGTCTCCACCTGACCGAACCTGGCCTCGGTCTCCTCGCGGAGGGCGCGCGCGTCCTGGTGCAGGACGCTGATCCCGAAGTTCATGGCATCGATCTTGACGGGCAGGATGTGCCGTATCTGCTGCTCGAGGTCCGCGACGCGGGCTTCAAGGGCGGCATAGTCGGCGGCCATGTGAACAGCGTAGCCTTCCGGTCCGTCAGTCTTCGCCCGCAATCGCCGCCGTCAGGCTCTGCGTGCCCGGCCGGCGGCGAGGTCGTTGGGGTCGGCGACGGGCACCTGCTCGAGCGGCAGCCAGATCCGGAACGTGCTGCCGCGGCCCTCTTCGCTGTCGACCGCGATCGCGCCGTGGTGTGCGGCCGCGATGTTCTTGGCGATGGTCAGGCCCAGGCCGGTGCCGGGAATCACCTGCTGGGTCGCTATCGCCGACCGGAAGAACCTGTCGAAGATCCGGTCCCGGTCCGCGGCAGGGATGCCGACGCCGGTGTCGGAGACCTCGAGGACGGCCCTGCCTCCGTCGGCACCGATCTTGACCTCGACCTTCCCGCCGTCCGGGGTGAACTTCACGGCATTGGAGATCAGGTTGCCGAGCAACTGGGCGACGCGCGTCACGTCGACGGGCAGCCGGGGTGCGGAGGCGGGCGAGAAGGCCAGGGCGATGTGCTTGCGATCGGCCTCCGGGCGCATCTCCTCGACCGCGCCCCGGGCGATCTCGGCGAGGTCCGCGTCGCGCAGGTCGACGTGCATCGTTCCCGAATGCGTCTGGGACAGGAACAGCAGGTCCTCGACCAGGCGCAGCAGGCGCTGCGAGTTCCGCTGAATGACCTCGGCGTACTGGTCGGCACTGGCCTCGCTCGTGCGCTCGTCCCTGAGCAGCTTCACGTACCCGATGATCGAGGTCAGCGGCGTTCGGAGCTCGTGCGAGACCAGGCCGATGAATTCGTCCTTCATCCCGTCGAGCTCGCGCAGCCGCTCGTTCTGCAGGCTCAGCTGCTGAGCCTGGTCGAGCAGGGCCTGCTCGGCCCGGATTTGCGCCGTGACGTCACGCGAGATCCCGAACGTCCCGATAATGTCGCCGGCGTCGTCGCGAAGCGCCATCTTCGTGGTCGACACCCACGCGTCCGGCCGGTGGCTGTAGGTCTCGAGCTCCACCTTGCCGACGAGCGGCTCGCCGGTGCGGATGATCTGCTGCTCGTCCTCGAATGCGGCGGTGGCGTGCCGTTCGCTGAAGACGTCGAAGTCGGTCTTCCCGACCAGTTCGCCAGCGGTGCGCCCCGGGGCGTACGCGGCGATCCAGCCTTCGCTGACCAGCAGGAACCGGCTGTGCCTGTCCTTGAAGTACACGCGCTCCTGGCTGGTGGACAGCAGGTTGCTCATGCACGTGAGCTCGAGGCCGCGCTGCGGGCCGCTCTCCTGCCATCCCTCAGGTTGCGGCCTGGCCGTGACCATCGCAACCCCCCTGAAAGACTCGGCCCGCTACCACCAGCGTCGCTGACCCCTCAGCGCGCAGTCATCCGGTCAGGAGCCCGCCAGCGAGCGCGATCGGCAATGGCCGGTACTGCAATCTGCATGTTTGAAGACGTTTCATGCCTCGAGGACCCAGAAGCATCCCACAATCTTCACCATATCTCCGCTGGCCTTGCGCGCTAAACCAGCTTCAAACCACCACAAGATGGCCCGGGGATTTGCCCGGGACAAGCCAGATGCCCTATTGATCGCGGACTTCCGCAGCCCGCGGACAACATTCCGCTGCGCTGCCATGGGCCGGAACGGGTCCTCCTCGGAACCCGGGCTGACCCGGCCACCCTGGTCACGGCGGCGCGGGTCCTGCTCGGCGGAAGTGCCCGACCGCGAAGTCGCGGAATCCGCGTGCCGCCGCCGACAGGTAGGCATCCCGGCGCCACACGACGCTGAGCGTGCGCTCGCATCCGGGCGCGTCGAGGTGCAGCCAGGCAACCGGGGGATCCGGGACCTGGCGTCCCATGCTGGGCAGCAGGCCGATCCCGACCCCGGCGCTGATCAGCCCGCGGATGGCGTACGGATCGTCGCCTTCGCAGGCGATCGCGGGCGGTTCGTACCCCGAGTCAGTGAACAGCCGGTCGGCCAGCGCGCGCTGCCAGTAGCCCGGGCGGGTGGTCACGAACGGCTCGCCGGCCAGGTCCCCGATCGCGGCCCGGCCCCGTCCGGCGAGGCGGTGCCCGGGCGCGACGCAGAGCAGGACCTCCTCGCGGAACAGCTCGGCCGATTCCAGCGCGCCCGCCCGCATCGGCTGCGAGGCGAAGCAGAGGTCGGCCTCCCCGGCCAGGATCCGTGCGGACATGGCCGGCGCGGAGGACTGGAAGAGCCGGAAGCTCACGTCCGGGTAGCTGGCGAGGAAGCCCGCGGTGAGGTCGGTGATCGTGCGGAGCGTCTCGGCCGCCACGGCCACGCTGCCGTGCGCCAGCCCGGCGGCGTCGTGCAGTTCGCTGCGGGCCTGGTCGAGCTCGCTGAGCGCGTTACCGACCCGCGCCAGGAACGCGGCGCCGAACCGGTTCAGCGTCACCCGCCGCCCGCGCCGGTCGAACAGCGCGACGCCGAGCTCGGCCTCCAGGCGCGCGATCGACCGGCTGAGCGCGGGCTGTGCCACGCGCAGTTCCTCGGCGGCGCGGCTGACGTGCTCGTGCCGGGCGACCGCCTGGAAGTAGCGGAGTTGCAGCAGGTCCACGGCGCCCTCGCTCCTGTCCGCGGCACTCTCGCCGCTTCTTGATTCCTGAAGTGAATAAGCATATGGAAACTTAGTCTTGGACGGCATAAGCCTGTGTTCCTAGCGTGATTCACATGACGAGCGTGAGCCAGGTGGCCGGCCGCCGGAGAGCCGCACCGGCGGTGCTGGTGGCGGTGCTGGTGTTCCTGGCGGTGGAGTCCACCGCGGTGGCCAGCCTGGGCACGCCGCTGCTGCCCACGGTCCAGCGGGCCTACCACGTGTCGCTCGCCGCCTCGCAGTGGACGCTCACGATCACGCTGCTCGCCGGCGCGGTCGCCACCCCGGTCATGGGCCGCCTCGGCGACGGCCGGCTGCGCCGCCAGACCACGCTGGGCGGCGTCGCGTTCATGCTGGTCGGCTGCGTCCTCTCGGCGCTGCCGATCGGGTTTGCCGCGTTCCTCGCCGGCCGGGGGCTGCAGGGTGCGGGTCTGGGCCTGGTCCCGCTGGCCACGGCGGTGGCCAGGGACGACCTGCCCGCCGGGCGTTCGAGGCCGGCGATCGCGCTGATCGGCGTCACCACCGCGGCCGGGATCGGGATCGGATACCCGCTGGTCGGGCTGCTCGCCGAGTACCTCGGCCTGGGTGCGCCGTTCTGGTTCGTCGCCGTGCTCAGCGCGCTGGCGCTGGCGGCCGGCGCGGCGGTGCTGCCGCCCAGCCCGGCGCGGGAGGCCCGGCTGGACGTCGCCGGAGCGCTCACGCTCGGGCTCGGGATCACCGGCCTGCTGCTGGTGCTCGCCGAGGGCCCGGTGTGGGGATGGGCGTCGGCGGCGAGCCTTGGCT
>JASHQP010000237.1 GCA_030039095.1 Streptosporangiaceae bacterium | reverse complement strand
CCGGGCTTCCCCGGCGCCGCCGGGCTGGCCCGGGGCGGCGGGTGCGTCAGGCGTGGCGGGTGCGTCAGAGGTGGCGGGTGCGTCAGAGGTGGCGGGTGCGCCGGGGGCGATGGGAGTGCCGTGCAGGAGGGCTGCGGCGAGGCGGTCGAGAACGCCTGGGTCGATGTGGCCGGTGACGATCGGGACGATCTGCGCGTCGCAGTCATCGCCCGGGCCCGCGGTAGCCTGGCCGGCCCAGGCAGCTTCGGCTTCGGGGGCGCCGGACAGGCCGCGCAGCCGGTCCAGATCCATATGCAGGACGATCTGCGTCGGCTGTCCCGCCCGGTCGGGCAGGCACGCGGAGCCGATCAGCCGCCGGCACGCGTCCTCGAGCGCGTCGTGCAGCCGCTGGCCCTTCGTCCGCTCGTCCTCCGGTCCCCGCCGCTTGCCCAAAGCGTCCAGGACCGCCTGCACGGCGGCGGTGCACTGCGGGGTCAAGTTGCCATCCAGCTTCCCGGCACCCTCGAAGGTGCTGTCCAGCTGCACCGACCGCCGGGCGAATCCGTCGTCGCCGTCGGTGTCGGGACGAGCGCACTGCTTGCGGATCTCTTCGGCCAGGCCGGCAAGGTCACGCAGGTCAGCGCCGCCCTCCGCGGCGGCCAGCAAGATCGCGTCCGCGCCGCCCCGCACGTCCTCGGGCAGCTTGTCGGTCCAGTCGCAGATCTGCCGCGCCCACGACTCGGAGATTTCCCCGCCGGCCAGCGCGTCACCAACCGCGCGGTGAGCGGCCAGGCGGCGCATCCAGCCCAGCGCCCCGGAGGCCGCGCCGCCGGTGACGCGGGTCCGCCACTTCAGCCACGCCCGTGCCGATCCCTGGCCATCGTCCTCATACACGCGCTGGGCATGGAACGTGCCCAGCACCCGGGCCTGCGCCGCGGTGTGCATCGACGCCGCGCGTTCCAGGCCACGCAGGCAGTCGGCCTGCTCGACGGCGGTCAGCATGGCCGCGTCCGTGGCTGCCAGCCAGCCCAGCCCGGCCGTCACCATCGCCACCGCCTCGGCGGTGGTCGCGGGCGCGGCGGGCACCTGACCGTCCAAGCACATGACCCGGGTGACCTCCTCACGGCCACAAGTTCGACTGTTAGTTCGACTCTACAGAAAGGGTCCGACAATCCTGAGGGCTGCCGGCGGGCTTCCGGGCGAATCAGGTAAAAATCTTCGCGCGTATCGCCGGAGCGCGCCCGTTGGTACAATCCTCATATGTCTGAGGACTTGTCGCGCCCCGAGGAGGAACCGTGCCGCTGACGTCGCTGCGGCGCAGCCCGCTGGTGGAACTGGCCGTGAGCCAGCTGCGCGAGCAGGTGCTGTCCGGCCAGTGGCCGGTGGGCGGTCGCCTGCCGGCGGAGACCGAGCTGGCCCAGCGGCTCGAGGTGGGACGCTCCACGGTGCGCGAAGCCGTGCGCGCGCTGGTCCACGCCGGCCTGCTGGAGACCCGGCAGGGGTCGGGCACCTACGTCCGCTCGCTCTCTCCGGGGGCGGACTGGGAGCCCCGGCTGCGCCGCGCCGCGGTGCTCGAGGCCTACGAGGTGCGCGAGGCCCTCGAGGTGCAGGCCGCCCGGCTGGCCGCGACGCGGCGTACCGAGGCGGACGTCGGCGCCCTGCTCGCGTGCCTCGCCGAGCGCGACCGCACCCGCGGAGCGGGTGACGACGCCCGGTTCGTCGAGGCTGACCTGGCGTTCCACAGCGCCGTCGTGGCCGCGGCGCACAACCCGCTGCTCGCCGAGATGTTCGGCTCGTTCGCGGCCGTGCTCCGCGAGGCGCTGATCACGATCCGGTCCGACCAGGCCGTCCAGAGCGCCGGCTCGGACGCCGCGCACGCGCGGCTCGCCGCGGCCATCGAGGCCGGGGACGCCGCCGCTGCCGCCCAGGCCACCCACGACCACATCGATCCCACCGCCGCCAGCCTGCGGTCGCTGATCCAGCGGTGAGGCCCCGATGACGCGCCCCCTCCCCCTCCGCAAGTCAAGTCATCAGACATCTGCTCGCTCCAGACGCCTCGCCCTCGCCGGAAGCGGCCCGATCCTGGGCCTGCTGGCCGCGACCCACACGGTCGACGACCTGTACCAGGGGGCCGTGCCCGCGCTGCTGCCCTTCCTGGCCATCGAGCGGCACTACACCTACGTCGGGCTCACCGGCATCACGCTCGCGGCGACGTTCCTGTCCAGCGCGGTCCAGCCGGCCTTCGGCGTGATCACCGACCGGCGCCGGCTGGGCTGGCTGATCGCGGCCGGGCTGCTCGTCGCCGGGATCGGGGTGGGCCTGTCCGGCCTGGGCGACAGCTACGCGATCACGTGGCTCGCCATCGCCCTGTCCGGCGTGGGCGTCGCGGCGTACCACCCCGAGGCGACCCGGACCGCCCGCGGCGTGGCCGGGAACTCCACACAGGCGATGAGCTGGTTCTCGGTCGGCGGCAACCTCGGGATCGCGCTCGGGCCGGTGGTGGTGACGCCGGTGCTGCTGGTGACCGGGCTGCGGGGCACACCGCTGCTGGTCATCCCCGCCGTCGTTATGGCCGCGCTACTGGCCGCCCGGCGTCCCTGGCGCCAGGCGCAGGCGGCTGACCAGGCGAGGCAGTCGCGCCGGGCCGCGGCCGGGGAGCACGCCGGCGAGCCGCGCCCCGACGACTGGCGCAGCTTCGCCCGGCTGACCGCGGTCGTGACCACGCGGTCCATCGCCTACTTCGGCGTCGCGTCGCTGCTCGCGCTGTTCGTGATCCACCGGTTCCACGAGCCGACCGCTGTGGGCTCGGCGGCGCTGACCACCTTCGTGGCCGCGGGCGCGGTCGGCTCGCTCATCGGCGGCTGGCTGGCGGACCGGTGGCGGCGGCTGGCCACGGTCCGCCTCGGCTACGCCTGCGCGATCCCCGCGCTCGCGCTGCTGGCCACGGCGCCCGACGTCGAGGTCGCGTTCGCGGCCGCGATCCTGTCCGGGCTGGCCCTCTACCTTCCGTTCGCGGTGCAGGTCACGCTCGGCCAGGACTACCTGCCGAACCGGATCGGCACCGCCAGCGGCGTCACGCTGGGGCTGGCCATCTCGTTCGGCGGGCTGGCCGCCCCGCTGTTCGGCTTCCTCGCCGACTCCTACGGTCTGGCCGTGGCGCTCGCGGCCCTGGTCGCGCTGCCGACGGTGTCGCTGGCGCTCGCGGTCCCGCTGCGCGAGCCGCGGTTCGCCCTGGCCTGAACACCTCGATCAACTCGCGGCGAGCCAGCGCCGGAAGAAGTCGACCTGCGCCTGCAGCATCCCCGCGATGACCGGGGGCTGCCAGACCATGTGCGTCACCCCGGGCAGCAGCAGCGTGCTGTGCTCCCGCGAGGCCGCCAGCAGCTCTGCGGACAGCAGCAGCGTGTGGCGCGGGTGGACGTTGTCGTCGGCCAGCCCGTGGATCAGCAGCAGCGGCCGGGTCAGGCCCGCCGCCAGCGGGAGCAGCGACGTCCGCTCGTACGCGTCGGGATGCTCGTCCGGATGGCCGAGCCAGCGTTCGGTGGCCGCGGTGTCGTAGTAGCGCCAGTCGCTGACCGGCGCACCGGCGACCGCGGCGCTGAACACGTCGGGCCGCCTCAGCACCGCCAGCGCCGAGAGGTACCCGCCGAACGACCATCCGCGGATCCCGACGCGGCCCGCATCCAGTTCCCCTGGATAACGGGCCGTAACGCTCTCCAGCGCCGCCACCTGGTCGTCGAGCGGCGATGTGGCCACGTCCAGGTAGAACGCGCGCTCCCAGCCCGGGCCACGAGCCGGCGAGCCCCGGCCGTCGGCCACGATCACCGCGAACCCGTGGTCGGCCAGCCACTGGGGCTCGCTGAACAGCCGGCGGGCCTCGAGCACCTGCTGGGCCGCGCCGCCGTACGGCGCCATCAGGATCGGCAGCGGGCCCGCCGGCCGGTAGCCGTCCCGCGGGAAGATCACGGCGGTCCGCAGCTCCCGCTCGCCGGACTTCAGCAGCGTCACCCGCGGCGCGAACGCCGGCTCCCTGGGCAGCGACCCGACGGTGGCGAGCAGCCGATCCCCCGCGTACACCCGCACGGTGATCCCGTCGCTGTCCAGGGTCTCGGACGACACCGCGAGCAGCCCGGCGCGCACCGCACCGGTGTGCACTCCGGGGCCGGCGGTGAGCTGCACGATCTCGCCGGTCGCGTGATCGACCGCGTACAGGTGCTGCTCGGTCGGCTCGGTCGTGGCCCGGAACACCGTCCGCTCCCCGGCCGCGACCACGCCGGCGACCTGCAGGCCCGGGGGCGTGCAGGGCTGGTCGTCGGCGAACAGCCGGTAGGTGTCGTCGGAGATCGCGGAGCGCAGCAGCCGGCCGTCGGGCAGCCAGGCCGGCGTCCCCGGCATCAGCTGCAGCCAGGCCGGGTCGGTGTCGGCGTGCGCAAGCCAGGTCTCGCCGGTACCGGGGTCGAGGGTGCGGATCTCGAGCAGGTGCTGGTCACGCGCGAGCAGCACCAGGGCCGGCGGGCCGCCACGCTCCCAGCGGGCCGAAAGCAGGTACGGCATCCGCTCGTCCGGGGCGCCGCTGACCGCGACCGTAGAACCGTCCAGCCCGGCCACGACCAGGCGGATGACCGCGTTCGCGTGCCCGGCCCGCGGGTAGCGCAGCCGGACCGGGTCCTCCTCGTTGTACGTGGGGTCGGCGAGCCAGCACGAGGTCACGTCGCTCGTGTCGACGCGCGCGACGAGCAGGTGCCGACCGTCGGGACTCCACCAGAAGCCGTGGTGGCGGTCCTGCTCCTCGGCCGCGGCGAAATCGGCGGCGCCGTAGCTCACCTCGGGGTCGTCCTCGGACAGCTCGACGATGATCTCGCCGTCCAGCGTGACCACCCGCAGCGAGCCCTCGTGCACATAGGCCACGTTGGCGCCGGCCGGGTCGATGTGCGGGTCCACGCACTCCCCGCCGGTCGGCACCGCGCGGGTGCCGCCGCTCTCCAGGTCGCAGACGAACAGCCTTCCGGAGAGCGCGAAGGCCGCCAGCCGGCCGGCGGAGTCGGTCGAGTAGGCCACGATGCCGCGCGCCGACTCGCGGGACCGCTCCCTGCGCCGCAGCTCGGCTGCGGGAATCACCTCGGCCTCGCCGCCGAGCAGCACGCAGGGGTCGGCCAGCAGGCGTTCCTCGCCGGTCCCCAGGTCGCACGACCACAGCGCGGTATTGGGGTCGTCGGCGGCCAGCGCCCTCAGGAACAGCAGGCGACCGGGGGCGGGATCGGGAAGGAGGGTCAGGTCACGGGGCCGCCCGAGGGCGAACCGCCGGCTCCCCGCGTAGCTCGCCAGGACCTCGTCGCGCGTTGGTTGCGTCACGTCCGCAGCGTAAGGCAGGCACGACGATCTTGGTCAAAAGACGCTGCCATCACGACGTGTTTTGACCAAGATCGCCAGGACGGACGCGAACCCGCTTCCCGCTGATGCCGGCGGCACCCCTCGTGCCCTATGGTCAGCCTTATGACCTTTACTAGCACCCCGCGAGGCGGTCCCGGCCTGGCTCAGGAGCGCCGCATTGTCACCGAGATCCCCGGGCCCGTGTCACGGGAGCTGCTGGGCCGCCGGCAGCAGGCCGTGGCCCGCGGGCTGAGCCACGTCCTGCCGGTGTTCGTGACCGCCGCCGGCGGCGGCATCGTACTCGACGCCGACGGCAACTCGTTCATCGACTTCGGCTCCGGCATCGCCGTGACCACGGTCGGCAACAGCGCCGAGCTTGTGGTGGACCGGGTCACCGAGCAGGTGGCGGAGTTCACGCACACCTGCTTCATGGTCACGCCGTACCGCGGCTACGTGGAGGTGTGCGAGGAGCTCAACCGGCTGACGCCCGGCGACTACGAGAAGCGGTCCGCGCTGTTCAACTCCGGTGCCGAGGCCGTCGAGAACGCCGTCAAGATCGCACGGCACGCGACCGGCCGCTCCTCGGTGGTGGTGTTCGACCACGCCTACCACGGGCGGACGAACCTGACGATGGCGATGACCGCGAAGAACATGCCGTACAAGGACGGTTTCGGCCCGTTCGCGTCCGACGTGTACCGGATGCCCATGGCCTACCCGTTCCGCTGGCCGGGCGGCCCCGCGGCCTGCAAGGCCGACGCGCTGGACACGATCACCTCCCTGATCCACACGCAGGTCGGCGAGAAGAACGTCGCCGCGGTGGTCCTGGAGCCGATCCAGGGCGAAGGCGGCTTCGTGGTGCCGCCGGACGGGTTCATACCTGGCCTCGCCGCGTTCTGCCGGGAGAACGGCATCGTGTTCGTGGCAGACGAGATCCAGTCCGGGTTCTGCCGGACCGGCGACTGGTTCGCCGTCGACCACGAGGGCGTCGTGCCCGACCTGATCACCACCGCCAAGGGGATCGCGGGCGGGCTGCCGCTGGCCGGGGTGACCGGCCGCGCCGAGATGATGGACGCGGTGCACCCCGGCGGCCTCGGCGGCACGTTCGGCGGGAACCCGGTCGCCTGCGCCGCCGCGCTCGGCGCGATCGAGACCATGGGCAAGGAGGACCTGCCCGCGATGGCTCGCCGGATCGGCGACATCATGCTGCCCCGGCTGCGCAAGCTCGCCGAGACCCACCCGGAGATCGGGGACGTGCGGGGGCGCGGCGCGATGATCGCCATCGAACTGGTCGAGCCCGGAACGCTGGAGCCGGACGCCGCGGCCACCGCCAAGGTCGCGAGCGCGTGCCACCAGAGCGGGCTGATCGTGCTCACGTGCGGGACCTTCGGCAACGTGCTGCGGTTCCTGCCGCCGCTGGTCATCTCCGAGCAGCTGCTCGGCGAGGGGCTCTCGATCCTCGACGACGCGTTCGCTGGGCTGTGACCCGGGGCACAGACCAGGCATGACGAAACGGCCGGAACGGGTGCAGGCACCCGTGTGCACGCTCGGCGAGGGCCCGGTCTGGGATGCCCGCGACCAGTCCCTGTACTGGGTGGATATCCCAGAGAGCCGGGTGCACCGGATGGCCGCCGACGGATCATTCAGCAGCTGGGACACCGGCCAGCCGGTCGGCGCCGTGGTCCCCCGCGCCAGCGGCGGGCTCGTGGTTGCGGTCCGGGACGGCTTTCTGGCGCTGGACCCGGACTCGGGCACGCTGACCACGCTCGCGGAGGTGGAGAAGGACCAGCCGGGGAACCGGATGAACGACGGCTCCTGCGACCGGGCCGGCCGGTTCTACGCGGGCACGATGGCCTTCGACGAGTCGCCGGGAGCCGGTGCGCTGTACCGGCTGGACCCCGACCTGAGCGTGACCACGCTGCTGACCGGGGTTGGCACCTCCAACGGCATCGGCTGGAGCCCGGACGAGCGGCTCATGTACTACACCGACTCGCAAGCCCACCGGGTTGACGTGCTCGACTACGACCCGGCTACCGGCCAGGTCGGGGGGCGACGCCCGTTCAAGGCGGTTGGCGGCGGTGAGGTCGTGCCCGATGGCCTCACCGTGGACGCGGAGGGCGGGGTCTGGGTCGCGGTCTGGGAAGGGTACGCGGTGCTGCACCACGACCCGGACGGCCAGCTGGTCGAGACCCTGGACCTGCCCGCGGCGCGGGTGACCAGCTGCGTGTTCGGCGGGCCCGGCCTGGACCGGCTCTACATCACGACCGCGGAAGGGCCGGGTGAGTCCGGCGGCGCGCTGTTCGTGTGCGAGCCCGGCGTGACCGGGCAGCCCAGCCACCCGTTCCGCGGCTGACCGGGGAACGGGCGGCTGGGCCATGAGCCGCCCGGAAGGGGGTCGTCGGTTGTCCGGACGGCGGCTTGGCGCGGTCAGCTGCCGAGCGTGCCCTTGCCGAGCGTCAGCGAGATCGTGTTGCCGGGCCCGGGCAGGGTCAGGTTGATCAGCAGGGTCGCGAGCCCGCAGTGCGCGAACGCGGGGATCGTGTAGGTACCGGACAGCGTGCCGCCGTTCAGCACGTTGAAGCCGGCCTGCGAGGACACGGTGATGGTCGCCGGGGACGTCTCACAGGATGGCCCCACGGGGATCGGCAGGCCGGCCACCTTCAGGCTGGTCAGCTTCATCGTGTCGGTGGCGGTGGTGGTCACCGCGTTGGTCGTGAAGTTGACCGTCCCGGTGGCCGTGCCGTCCTGGATCATCTCGGTGGTCGCGGTGACCGGGACCAGTCCCAGTTCCCTGAACGACCCGGTTGCCGGGGGCAGTGTGAGCGTCCCGGTCAGCGTGGACGTGGTCAGGTCCGCCGTGGTGGCGAGCGTGCCGGGCCCGAGGTCGA
>JASHQP010000236.1 GCA_030039095.1 Streptosporangiaceae bacterium | reverse complement strand
AGCGCTGTGACCTGGCAGGCCATGCCCGTGGAATCCAGGGAGGCCACGCTGTAGGTCATGTCGCGCGGCTGCAGCGCGGTGAAGCCGGGCCCGGTGACGATCGGGTCCAGGCTCTTGACGTCGGTGTTGTCGATCGTCGGGGCGTACACGTCGGACAGGGTGCCGTCGGCGACCGTGTACCAGACCTTGGACGCGGTGCCGGCCGCGGTGCCCACGCAGTCCTTGCGCGCCTCGTCGTAGTAGGAGGCGGAGCCGGGCGCGCCAGCGGCCTCGGCGGCAGGCGAGCCGACCGTGAGGCTGAAGATATGCATCGCGGGCACGTTCTTGCCGGCGGCCGGGCTCACGGCCGGCAGGGTGACGGAGGTGACCTGCTCGCCGGCGGTCAGCGGGATGGCCGCGTAGAACAGGCTGACCGGGGTGGTCCCGCCGGGGTTCCAGCCCGCAGTGGTGGCCAGCAGGTCGGTGCCCGAAGCTGCACTGGTGTCGACCCAGTCGGCGAAGGAGACCGTGGCGGTGCTGGTGGTGCCGTCGGCGTAGCCGACGGTGAACGTCCCGGTGGTGGTGCCGTACGCGGAGGCCCCGACGACGCCGAGGACGGTGCCGGTCCCGGCGACCGCGATGGCCTGGCCGTCCGCGACAACGTTGTCCGCGCCGCCGGGCGCGACGTCGGGCCAGGTGATCGTCATGCCGTCGTGCAGCAGCGACTGGCCGGGCGCGAGCGCGTCCCGCGCCAGGCCGGAGGCGGAGAACGAGTCGCCGATGCCGTCATAGTCTCCGGCTGTGGCGTCCGACGACGACGTGATGCCGACGTTGTCGAACGCCTGCTGCAGGGTGGGCAGCGAGGCGCCGGCGGCGGGCCCCGTTAACGCGGAATCGAGCAGCGCCGCCCCGGTGGCGGGCACGGCCATCGCGGAACTGAGCAGCGCAGCGGCCGGGAGCAGCGCCGTCACCGCCGCCGTCAGCAGCACCCGCCGGGATCTCCTCATGGCCTGCCTCCTCACGGCGGGCGGCGCCGCGGTACAGCCCACCTCACGGCGGACGGCGCCGCGGCGCATCCCGTCCTCACGGCGAGGCCACGCCGCGGAGCGCAGCGCTGCCTGACCCGTCCCGCCCGCCCGCGCCGGTTCCGCTTTCCCCGCAGATGGTCTCGCCGCGGCCTTGGCCCTGGCGAGACCCGCCTGCGGTTTTTTGCAAAAGATTTCGGCCTTCGGTCCCCGGCGGGCAACCCACGCCGGATGCCCGGCCGCCGCGCCAGATCACACCCCCCTCATCCTCCGCTGACGGTGCTGCAGCTACCGATCCGTGCTGCATGGGTACGGCGGTGACCGTACCCATGCAGCACAGCGGCCGGGGAAGCCGTCCCTTTCAGCCGTCGGCGCAGTGCTGTGGGCATTGCCAGGGCCGGAGCCCGGAGGCGCCAGGAAACCGGTCGGGGCGCACTATTCCCGGCCGGGTCGTATATGAGATACGATGCACGACACCTGCGCAGAATCGGCCGCCGGCACGCTGCAGACCTGGCCAGCGTGCGGACGGCCGGCATAACTACGTGCAGACAGCTGGCATGACTAGGAGTGGCCAATGAACAGCGTTATGCATTCTTTACGATGCTGAGGCTCGCTCGAGCACCCAGAAGCGAGCACACTCTGCACATATGAACATCTGGTCACATGCGCGCGGCAACTTCCGCTTCGGGCGCACGGCCAGCTGGGTATCGGGCCGCGCCCAGAACGGGATTTTCCTTGGAGGTGCTGCGATGAAGAATTCCCGCCCTGTTCAGGTCGCGGACCAGGGGCCAAGGCAGATCACAGTTGTGCGTCTGGTATGAGCTGATCATTGACGGGCAACTCAACGTGTTCTAGCTTATGGCCTCGTCAGAGGCAATAGCATCTCGGATGTTAGCGCTCACATCGGCCGAAACCATCGGCCACAGAACCCGCGCCGCTCGCCACGTGAGCGGCCCTGAGAGTGGAGTCAGGTGGGTATGGGCGACGTCGCGATCCCACGGGATCCGAGCGTTCGCCTGCTGTCCCGCCGCTGGCAGGATTCCCTTCGAACAGGGATCTCAGGACTCGAGAGCAGGCATAGCGACCGGCGAGCATGGTGCCCGCCCGGCGCAAGGCGGCGGCGCATTCCCGCCGCCGCATGGAAATGATGGAGGCCCGTGATGGACAGAGTCGACCCCAAGGTCGATGAAGCGATCGAAACCCTCAACATGAAAGATGGGCCGACGCGCCGGAAGCTGCTCAAGGGCACCGGCCTGGTCAGCGCCACCGCGGCGGCCTCCGCGCTGCTGGCGGCGTGCAGCTCGTCGAGCAGCCCCGCGAGCGCCGCCGCCAAGGACACCGCGGGGAACTTCCCGAAGACGCCGTCCTGGCAGTTCTGGTTCGTCAACCACGTCACCACGAACAGCTTCTTCACGCCGACCCAGTACGGCTTCGCGGACGCGGCTGCCCTGCTCGACCTGCCCACGCCGAAGTGGACCGGATCGACGACCTCGGTCGCCTCGCAGATGGTCGCGCAGATCAACGCCGCGGTGTCCGCCAAGGCGGCCGGCATCGCGACCACGCTGATCAACTCCAGCTCGTTCACCACCCCGGTGGCGAACGCGATGAGCGCGGGCATCCCGGTGCTCAGCTACAACGCCGACGGGGTGGTCAGCAAGAGCGGCGTTCCCGACATCGGCTGCAACCGGCTGGCCTACGTGGGGCAGGCGCTGTTCACCTCCGGCCAGCAGCTCGGGGAGCGGATCAAGTCGGAGGTCCCCACGCCGGGCGAGATCGCGATCTTCATCGAGACTCCAGGGACGGCGAACATCCAGCCTCGGTTCGACGGCGCCAACTCGATCCTGAGCCCGCTGGGCTACAAGGTTTCCGAGATCGCTACGACCACGGTCCCGGCCACGATCCTGGCGAACGAGAAGGCGTTCCTGCTGGCGCACAAGCCCAAGGGCGCGTACGCCGTGGACTCGACCTCAACCTCGTTCCTGGCGCAGGCGCTTTCCGAGACCGGGATGTCGAGCCTCCCCAACGGCGGCTTCGACACGGTCCCGCAGACGCTGACCAACATTGCGGACGGGAAGACCGGCTTCACCATCTACCAGGACCCGTACCTGCAGGGATTCCTGCCCACGCTGTACCTGTACCTGTACAACATCTCCGGCGGAACGCTCGTCCCGTCCGACACCGACACCGGGCTGTCCTTCATCACGAAGAGCAACCTGGCCGAGTACAACAAGGCCAGCAGGTTCCAGGGCTCGACGACCGCACAGAAGTACCTGCCGCGGCCGTCCGGCGCGATCTCCAACCCGATAGCGACAACCAGCACCTGAGAAACACCCGGGACGAGTCCTGGGTATAAATGGACAAGTCGGCGGCGGGCGACCGTGCCTGGGCGACAGGCCGGTCGCCCGTCTCCGGTTTGAGCGGGCACAAAAGCCCCGGGAGGTGACGTGAGCGGCACAGTCGAGTCAGGCGGCAAGGTCCTCGGCGGTCCAGGAATCGACAGCGGAGGCGGCGGCAGGGGAAACGGCGGCAGCCAGCTTGTCGCGCGCGGGCTCGGCGTGTTCGCCAGACAGCGCGAAGCCACGGTGCTGGTGGTCACGATCGCGCTGCTGCTGTACTTCGGGATCACGCACAACTCGACGTTCGTCACCCAGACCAACGCGGTCGACCTGCTCTCCGAGATCATGGCGCCGATCGCGATCATCGCGATCGGCGAGGTGCTGCTGCTGATCTGCGGCGAGATCGACCTGTCGGTCGGGTTCATCTACACGCTCGCGCCGTTCGTGACGCTCTACGCGAACGCCTATTACCACGTGCCCGCGTTCCTGGCGGTCATCCTCGGGCTGCTGGCCGGCGTGGTCGCCGGGTGGGTGAACGGGTTCATCACGATCACGCTGGGCGTCCCCTCGTTCATCACCACGATCGGCACCGGCTTCATCATGCAGGGCATGGCCCTGACCTTCTCGCACGCCCAGCCGTCGCCGACCCCGCCGGCCGTGCTGAACGCCGGCAAGTGGCTCGGCATTCCGGGCAACCCGTGGCAGTGGGCGCCGTTCGTCTGGTCGGTGGTCCTGGTCCTGATCTTCCACGTGGTGCTCACCCGGACCCGGTTCGGCCTGTACACGATCTCGGCCGGCGGGAACCTGCTCGGCGCCCGCGAGGCCGGCATCAACGTGGGCCGGATCAAGTACGGCTGCTTCATGATCACAGGGTTCATGGGAGCGCTGTGCGGTCTCCAGGGTGCGCTCTACACCAACAACGTCGACCCCAGCGCCGGCGGGTACCAGCCGATGTTCTACGCCGTGATCGCCGCCGTCATCGGCGGGACCGCGATGCTGGGCGGCTCGGGCACGATCCTCGGCGCGTTCCTCGGCGCGATCGTGCTGGCCACCCTGACCGACGGCTTCGACATCATCGGGGTCAGCGCGAACCCGCTGCCGATCATCTTCGGCGGAGCGATCCTGGTCGC
The DNA here is from genome assembly GCA_030039095.1 of Streptosporangiaceae bacterium. The sequence goes on along the minus strand of JASHQP010000236.1, from coordinate 1,413 downwards.
CATGGTCGCCAACGTGCAGCTAGCCCGGCTGCGAGGATCGGGGAGATCGATATGACCGCACAAGATCCCGGAACCCAGCCCTCCGGCCGAGACCAGCCGGCCCCCGATGACGTGCTGCGCGTCGAGCACATCAGCAAGCACTTCGGCGCGGTGACCGCGCTGCGGGACGTGAACATGCACCTGCACCGCGGCGAGGTGCTGGCCCTGCTCGGTGACAACGGCGCGGGCAAGTCCACGCTGATGAAGATCGTCTGCGGCTTCCAGCAGCCGGACACCGGCCGGATCTTCGTCAACGGCCAGGAGACCGTGTTCAAGTCGGTCGAGCACGCCCGCTCGCTCGGCATCGACATCGTGTACCAGGACCTCGCGCTCATCCCGGGGCTCAGCGTGTACCACAACATGTTCCTGAACCGGGAAAAGCTGCACTGGCCGCTGCTCAACAACAGGGAGATGCGCCGGGTCGCCAGGGAGCACCTGGACGAGATGGGCGTGAACATCCCGTCGGTCAACGTCAGCGTCGCCCAGCTTTCCGGCGGGCAGCGGCAGTCGATCGCGGTCGCCCGGGCGGTGTTCGAGGACGCGAAGATCCTGCTGCTCGACGAGCCGCTGGCCGCGATGGGCGTCAAGGAAGGCGCGATGATCCTGGACCTGGTCCGTGACCTGAAGCGCCGCGGCGACGTCTCGGTGATCATCATCGCGCACAACTACGGCCAGGTGTTCGAGATCTGCGACCGGGTCAACCTGGTGCAGCAGGGCGAGATCACCTTCGACAGGCGGTCCAGCGACACGTCGGTCGAGGAGCTGACCGAGCTCGTGGTCGCGGAGTACCGCAGGGCGCTGCAGGAGCGCCACGGCGCGGCGTGACCTAGCCTGCTCGTCATGGAGCGCCTCGGCCAGCAGATGCGGTTCATCGGCGAGATCGACCGGCTGAAGGGCGTGCTGCGGCAGACCATGCTGGCCGGCCCCGGCCGGCGGGAGAACTCCGCCGAGCACTCCTGGCACATCGCGGTGATGGCGGTCACGCTGGGCGAGCACGCCCCGCCGGGCACGGACATCGCCCGGGTGACCGCCATGCTGCTGCTGCACGACCTCGTCGAGATCGACGCCGGGGACCTGTTCGTCTACGCGGACGACGCGCAGCAGGCACGTCAGGAACAGGCGGAACGCGCCGCCGCCGACCGGCTCTTCGCGCTGCTGCCGCCGGACCAGGCGGCCAGCTTCCGCTCCCTGTGGGACGAGTTCGAGGAGCGCCGCACCGCGGAGGCCAGGTTCGCGCGCGGCCTGGACCGGCTGCAGCCGATGCTGCAGAACTTCACCGCGGGCGGGGGGACCTGGAAGGAGCACGGCATCACGGCCGACCGGGTGCTGGACAAGGTGAAGCTGATAGAGGACGGATCGCCGGCGCTCGGCCGT
>JASHQP010000235.1 GCA_030039095.1 Streptosporangiaceae bacterium | reverse complement strand
CCCGGCCGGCCCGCAGCGGCGCCGGGACCGGGGCAGCGGACGGGGACGTGAGTGCCTCCCATGGCGCTCCGGAGGTCCGCTACAACCCGAGCGACCCGGTGACGCAGGCCGAGCGCGAGGCGCTGAAGCTTGCTGTGCAGCGTCCCGCGCTGTGCGGACCCGCGTTCGACGCGCTCGGGGCCGAGGCGTTCACCATTCCCGTGCACGCGGCGGTGTTCGGCCTCGTCGCCGGGTGCGGCGGCGCGGGCGTGGCGTCCGGCGGCAGGGAGTGGGCGGAGCGGCTGCGCGAAGCCGCCCCCGACGACCGGGTGCGCGGGTTCGTGACCAGCCTCGCCGTGGAACCGCTGCGAGCGCCGCGGCCCGACGGCGAGGCAGATGCCCGGTACGCGGACGCGGTCCTGGCGCGCGTCGAGGAACTGTCGGTCAGCAGGGAGATCGCGGCGATCAAGTCGCGGCTGCAGCGGCTGAACCCGGTGGAGGAAACCGCCGCGTACAACCGGATGTTCGGTGATCTCGTGTCGCTGGAGCAGCGCCGCAAGGGGCTGTCAGACCGCGGCTCAGGTGCACTGTAATCGCTGCGTACACAGACAGGGCCGATCGCGTTACTACCCTCGAGGTGACAATATTAGAACCTCGCAACGCCTGTTTCGTGACGCACACTTATCTGCATGAGCCTTACGGCTGCGCCCCCGGTTGATCAGGTAACAGACCTTGTTGCGCGTGCCAGGGAACGCGGGGCGGTCGCGATGGCCGAGCTCACGACGACGTTCGATCGCTGTGAACTCCCAGCGGACGCCGTCGAGGGTGTTCTCCGGCTCCTCGCCGATGAGGGCGTCGAAATCATCGAGACCCCCCAGGAAGAACCGGATGACGCCAGACGCGAGCCCCAGGACGGCGCCAGACGGGCCGTCACCGGCGACCTGGTCCGCATCTATCTGCGTGAGATCGGCCGGGTGCCGCTGCTCACCGCGCAGGATGAGGTGGATCTGGCCAAGTCGATCGAGGCCGGCCTGTTCGCCGAGGAGAAGCTCCAGGGCGGTCGCACGGTGTCGATGGAATGCAGCAGCAGCTTGCTCTCCGACCTCGCGCAGCTCGCGAGCGACGGCATGCGGGCCAAGCAGCGGCTGATCGAGGCCAACCTGCGGCTCGTGGTGTCGATCGCCAAGCGGTACATCGGGCGGGGCCTGGTCTTCCTCGACTTGATCCAGGAGGGCAACCTCGGGCTGATCCGCGCGGTGGAGAAGTTCGACTACACCAAGGGCTACAAGTTCTCCACGTACGCCACGTGGTGGATCCGGCAGGCGATCACCCGCGCGATCGCGGACCAGGCCCGCACGATCCGGATCCCGGTGCACATGGTCGAGACCATCAACAAGATGGCGAGGATCCAGCGCCAGCTGCATCAGGACCTGGGACGCGAGGCCACCCCGGAAGAGATCGCGGACGAGATGGGGCTGAGCCCGGAACGCGTCGCCGAGATCCAGCGCATCGCCCAGGAACCGGTGTCGCTGCAGTCGCCGATCGGCGAGGAGGACTCCGATCTCGGTGACTTCATCGAGGACGCCGACGCGGTGGTGCCGATGGAGGCGGCGGCGTTCATCATGCTTCAGGATCAGCTGGAGCAGGTGCTGGACAACCTGTCGATCCGCGAGCAGCGCATCATACAGCTGCGGTTCGGGCTCACCGACGGGCATCCGAGAACGCTCGAAGAGGTCGGCAGGGAATTCGGCGTGACCCGCGAGCGCATCCGGCAGATCGAATCCAAGACGCTCGCCAAGCTGCGCCATCCGAGCCGGGCGCAGATGCTGCGCGAATACCTGGCCTAGCTTTCACCGCTGAATCAGGAATTTCAGCGGCGTTATGCGCTGAGGTCTTTGGGTGTTGAGTTCGGGGCGCATGTGGGGGGCGGAGCCCCCCGCAGGCCTCAATACCTGGGCTTTTGGGTGCGGAGGTATTGGGAGGAGCCCCAGCGCGTGCTGGTTTTGGGGGGAATGCGGGGGCGGAGCCTCCCGCACGTCTCAATACCGGGAATTGTCGGTTCCGTCAGTGAGAATGGGACCGTGGGATCTGGCGTCAAGGTTGGCAGCCTGCTTCGGGAGGCGCCGTTCGGCCTGCATGCGCGCTTTGGTGAGCGGGTCGAGGGCCGGGTCTGGTTTCACCTGGTGGCGCTCGCAGCGATGACCAATACGGGCGATCCCGTCATCGTCGGCGGCAAGGGGCCCGGGCGCGGGAATTACGGCCTTGTTCCCGCCGACAGCTACCGCAACTATGCCGGCCTGGTAACCGGAAACACCACAGACGACGACTTCACCGATCTCGCCGTCCGCGCCACCATAGGCGCGTCCCCGCCGCGGCACCTGCTCGACGTGGAGGGCGCGCTGGTCGTCAGGTTCAATCCCAGGGAAGTCGCCGAGTGGGTCGAGCACATCGCCAGGAACGCGATGAGCTTCGGCGGGCCGATGGACGACACGGCCAGGGACTACGCACAGCGGATCGCCCCGTTCACGACGCTCACCGACGAGGACCTGGCGGAACTCGATGCCTTCCCCGGCGACGAGGACGAGGCCGCGCGGCTGCGCTAGCTGTGGCGGCGGTCGGCCGCGGCGACAGCACCGTTGCCCGACCCCCCCGCGTCGCCGTCCGGCCCCTTGTGGCCGTTGCGCTGGCGCATGCCCGGCACGCGGTCGCTGACCTTGTCCTTGGCGGTGCTGGCCAGCTTCGGCACCCGGTCCTGCAGCCCGTCGGTAACCTTCTGCCTGGCCGTCTTGGCGAGCCCGGCGGCCTGGGCCTGAACCGCGCCGGCTGCCTGCTGCGCCGCCGGGCTGTCGGCCACGCGGCGGCCGACGGCCTTGATCTGCTCATAACGCTCGCGGCCCGCCCGCGCGCCGAGCACGAAGCCGACCGCCAGTCCGCTGAGGAATGTGACTCGATACCGATGCATCTGGACCTCTCCGGAGCACGTCATCCGCGCCGTCGCCGTGGTGCCGGCGGCCCTGATGGGCTGCGGTGCCGACGCCCGGATGGCTGGTTGTCCCGCGCTTGGCTGACTTCCCGGGTCATGCCCACCCGAAACGCGGTTATGCTCCCCGCCGCCCCGTCGTCCGGGCGTGTGCGATCGTTTATCCCGCGGGTGCGCTACCCTTGTGCGCGCGGCGCAGAACGGCCCGGGAGACCGGCTCCGCTCCGCGCTCGTGCAGTCCCGCGTAGCTCAATCGGCAGAGCGTCCGGCTGTTAACCGGCAGGTTCCAAGTTCGAGTCTTGGCGCGGGAGCTGAAAGTCCTGGTCAGGGCCCGTTTGTTCGTTTTGCACAACTTTCGACCCGGAGTCCGGGGTGCTCCAGGTGCGCTTCGTCAGCGAACTTCGGTGTAGTCGCTG
>JASHQP010000234.1 GCA_030039095.1 Streptosporangiaceae bacterium | reverse complement strand
GGCGCCCTACAACGTACTGCCCTATGTGTTTGCGGGCTTGATCATCGTCGGCCTTACGTGGTATCTGTACCTGCGCCTGTACCGTCCGGAGGTCGCCCGCCGAGTGGGCACAATCCAGACGCTGTCGGAAGCTGAGCAGCAGCGCCTGGCCGATCTGGGCCTGCTCGCAGCCGCGACAGGAGCAAACGAACTGTGATGGTGACAACTGTTCGATCGGCATCGAGTCCGCCACCTGCGCGAGCGCCCGATGGTTCAGAGGAGGCTCTGACGTGCTTCCAAGCGGAGGTTGCTGTCCCTGACCGGGAGAGGCCGTATGCCAAGTACCAGGTCGGTGTCTTGCGGCTGGCAGTGGATCAAGCTCTAGCCGAAGCAGCCTTCCACCCTGGTCGGACATACTCGTCGGTGGAGAGCAGTGCGGTCGCGGCCGGATGAGCAGAGCGTCGGGCTGGTGGTCGGGTCAGGTCCTTCCGCCGCCGCCCGCGAGGCGTTCCGCCGCGATCTCAACATCAAGCACCGGCTCTCTGACAAGACCGTCACCCGGCCGCACCAATGCGCCCCACCGCAGAGCAGTGGCCGCAGTTCTCCTGAATCACCGTGAACGCTCGCTTCCCGACCAACCAGGACCTGGACCCCACACGGCTTCGGAAAGCGTTCGGCGTCTTCCCGACGGGGATGGTTGCGGTCGCGGCCGAGGTGGATGGCCGACTCGTCGGGCTGGCCGCGAGTTCATTCACGCCGGTTTCATTGGATCCACCGCTCGTGTCGTTGTCAATCGCGAACGTGTCGCGCACCTGGCCAGACCTGCGGCGCGCGGTCCACCTGGGTGTCACGGTCCTGGCGGATCACCACGGCACTGCCGCGCTCCAGCTTGCTGGTCCGGTGGAGACTCGTTTCGAAGGACTCGATGTGGCGTCGAGCAGCGATGGCGCGGTGACACTCGCTGACGGGCTGGCGCGGTTCGACACCACCATCTACCGCGAGGTCGAAGCGGGCGATCATACGATCGTGCTACTGCGGCTGCACGCTGTTGAACATGCCGACCACGCGCAGCCGCTTGTGTTCCACCGCAGTGGCTTCGGACGCCTTAAGACGTCACAGCAGCGTGATTCATTGCCCAGACGTTGGACAACTTGGTTGAGATGCAACAGAACACTTTTATGATTATACCTATCGATAAAGTCGAGAATAGTTTATACTCGTACCTATGCACTCTCCTCGTCTTGTAGCCCGCCGGTGCCGGCTGCTTTGGAAGGACTGATGGTGAGCGGTATGGATCTTGGCGGGCGCTCGGCATGTGCTGTGCACCGCGACGGCACGCAACGTAATCCGGCTGTCGCTGCCGTGCTTCGCACCCTCCGGTCGATCATGGCGGAACGTGAGGCCGCTCAGCAGGAGAGGTCTGCCGACCCCGGAGCAAAGGCGACCAGGTGGGCAGCCAGCGATCCGGACGGAGCCAGGGATGCGAAGACTGGTCTGGTAAAACAAATCGAATTTATAGACACAAGGGGGGAAGCATGCCGTATTTCGAAGGGATAGCGGGCCGTGTGTACTACCGGGCTTGGCGGGCACCCGCGCCCACAGTCGCTACTGTAGTTTTCCTGCACGGCTTCGGCGAGCATTCCGGGGTGTATCACCGGTTCGGCGACGCGCTGAACGCATCGGGCATCAGCCTGTGGGCTCTGGATGAGATCGGCCACGGGCTGAGCGACGGTGACCGCGCGGTCATCGACTCTATTGATGACCTGGTCGAGAACGGGCGACGGCTTACTGCCGTGGCCGAGGCCGCTGACCCGGGCCGCTCGCTGTTCCTCGCCGGTCATTCGCTAGGTGCAGCCGCCGCGGCGGTCAGCGTGTCGCGTGACCCGTCTGCCTATCACGGGCTGATCCTTTCCGGCGCGGCGCTGTCGCCGCTGGAGTGGGTAGCTGAGCTGGCCCAGGCGGACGGCGCGCTGTCGCTGGAACCGAGCGATTTGTCGTCGGACCCGTTCTATCTGGATGAGCTGGAGAATGATCCGCTCGCGTTCACTAGTGCCACGGGGGCGCGAAGCTTGCTCTCGGTGCTGCCACCGGCATGGACCGAACTGGGCACCGGCCTGCCGGACGTCACGCTTCCGGTGCTGTTCGTGCATGGGAGCGAGGACCCGATTGTGCCGGTTGCTGCGGCTCGCGAGTGGGCGGCCCGTCTGTCCGGCGGGCAGCTCGCCGAGTTCGCCGGCGCGCGGCATGACGTACTGAACGAGACCGTGCACCGTGAGGTAGCCGCGGCGATCACTGGGTTCGTCCGCTCGGTGGCCGGCTCCGCTGGCGCGCCTCAGCCAGAAGCCGATGCTCAGCCCGCAAAGGTGCAGGCGTGAGCTGAGCGCTCCCGTGTCCGGGTCGGCTGGCGCGACCACCCCGTCGAGCACTGTGTCGTCGCTGGCTGTGGCGCGCACGCCCAGGGCATGCCAGGTCGGCACCACGCTGACACCAGGCGCATCGTGTGCACGATCTTTGGGTGCTCTGGGTCGGAGTTGTCGCGGCCGTGCAGCCCCAGCTTGGTCCATACGGGCGACAGCGACGTGAAGGTCTCGCGCCCGGTGAACGTATAGCTGCCGTCCGGCCGGGGCTCTGCGACGGTCGGCGAGTCATCCAGCACGGCGTCGTTTCCCGCCTTGCCATGCCCGGCCGCGAGCACGGCACCGCCGTTAGCTGCCGCTGACGCCGGGCACCGGCCGCCGCAGTTGACACAAGCCCTATTATCTAGAATTCTGGTCAGAAAAGTAGGCTAGGAGGTCTTGTGGCTGCCAGCGCGTTTCTCGCCCCGCCGACGGCTGACGCTGAGGAACTGAGTGCCAGATTCCAGCCGGTCTTCGACCGGATCGCGGAGGGGAATGTCGAGCGCGAGCGGGAACGCGTGTTCCCGCACGACCAGGTGCGCTGGCTGGTAGAAGCCGGGTTCGGCCGGGTCCGGATCCCGGTGGCGCGAGGCGGCCTGGGGGCATCGCTGCAGCAGACCTTCGGGCTGCTCGCCGATCTCGGTGCCGCCGACGCGAACGTGAGCCACGTCTGGCGCAATCACCTGGCCTTCGTTGAAGACCGGCTGAACGCGCCACGCACACCGGGCAACGAGCGCTGGCTGGGCCGGCTGCTTGCCGGCGAGTTCGTCGGCGGTGGCTGGACGGAGGCGAACAACGGCACACTCGACGACATCAAGACGTACCTGTCCGAGAGCGGCGGCCGCTGGGAGATCACCGGCGCCAAGTTCTACGCGACGGGCAGCCTGTATGCCGACTGGCTGGACGTCCTCGGGGCCGGGCCGGATGGGACGCCGCTGACGGCGCTGGTCCGGGTGAAGCAGCCGGGTGTGCATCTCATCGACGACTGGCCAGGCTTCGGCCAGCGGACGACCGCCAGCGGCAGCGCCAACTACGATCACGCCGAGGTGGATGCGGACGGCCTGATCCCGCTGGCCGAGCGCAACCCATACCTGGGGCCCTTCTACCAGATCGCCATGCTGTCAGTGCTCGCGGGCATCACTGCTGCCACGCTTCGCGACGGCATAGCGGCGCTGCGGCAGCGCAAGCGGAACTACCGGCACGCGCTGGCGAAGGTCCCCACCGACGACCCGCAGCTGCTGCAGGTTCTCGGCCGCGTGTCGGCGCTGTCCTTTGGCGCCCGCGCCGCGCTCGACCGCACCTCGTCGTCCCTCGACCGGGTCGTCGCGGCCCGGCTCGCCGATGACGACGCCGTCCTGAGGATCCGCCTGATCGAGGCGAACATCGCGACCTCGCAGGGCCAGATCGTTATTATCGACGCCGCGCTCGAAGCGGCGACGATTGTCTTCGACGCCCTCGGCGCCTCGGGGGTATCGGAGACGCTCGGCCTCGACCGGCACTGGCGCAACGCCCGCACGCTGGCGTCGCACAACCCGCGGATCTATAAGGAGCGGCTGATCGGCGACTGGCTGGTCAACGGCACCGACCCGATCGCCGCCCAGGCGGGCTACCCGACTGCCCCCGACGGCACGCCGGCCGACGCCGCTTCCAGCGCGCCAGCCGCGGCCGCGGTCAATGTGCAGGGAAGCTGACCCATGCCCCGCCCGCCCAGCCGCGGCCGCGGCCAGCGTGCGGAGGAGCGGGCCGATGCCCCGCCAATCCTGCCAGCAGCCTTGGTGATCGGCTTGCGGGTGAGCAGGCCCATAAATACGACTTTTTCTATTGACATTATAGGGATAACGGATGCAGGCTGAGGATATGGCGCTGTATTCCCTGGTCAGCCGTCGGCACGTCGATCTCCGCCGACAGGCGAGCGCGCTGTGTCGGCGCGGCCCGTCACCTAGATAGACCCCCGTCCCGAACTCACCGGCGCTTCGCGTCGGCCATCCAGTTCACGGTCATGAGCCTGGCGCCCTGTCTTTGCCGCGTACCCGAGGCTGCACGGCGTGCGGCCATGTCCGAAACCAGCGAAACGACCGGCCGCCCGCTCATGGGCCATCAGCATCGAGGAGTAACAGCCAATGCCAGCCCTCTCGCGGTTCGACCGAGAGATCTCGCGGCGTACAGCACTGCGTGGCCTGCTGGCCGGGTCAGCGGCCGTGGGCTTGCCCGCGCTGCTCGCAGCGTGCGCAAGAGGAACCTCGTCGACGGCGAAGCCTCTCAGCGCCCAGAAACCCGTCCGGGGCGGCACGTTCATCTCCGCCTTGTATCTGGAGCCGACCGCGATCGACCCCGATCGTGAGTACTTCTGGGAAACCTACCGGGTGTCACGCAACATCTACGAGAACCTGGTCCAGGAAGACCTGGCCGCCCCGCATGGCACTGCCGCGCCCGCGCTCGTCCCCGGGCTGGCCACGGCGTGGACACCCGCGCCGGACTTCAGCAAGTGGACCTTCACCCTCCGCCAGGGGGTCAAGTTTCACGACGGTACCAGCTTCAACGCGCAGGCTCTCGACTTCAACATCCGCCGCTTCACCGACAAGACGTTCAAGTACTACGACTCGGTGAGCGCGGGCATCATGTCGGCTCGCTTCGATGACCTCAAGGCGGCCACGGTCGAGGGGGACTACAGCTACTCCTTCGAGTTCAATCACCCCTACATCGGCTTTCCCAGGCTGCTGGCGCAGTCGATCTCTTCGCCATTGATATTCAGCCCGGCTGCGCTGGAGAAGTACGGCCAGAATGGCCTCTCGAGTCACCCGGTGGGAACCGGCCCGTATACATTCGTCAACCGCGTCATCGGCGACCACATCACTCTCCAGCGCAATCCGCATTACTGGGGTGAACAGCCCTATCTCGATGAGATCGTTTTCCGGATCATCCTCGACGACCAGACCCGGCTGGCTGCCCTCGAGTCCGGGCAGGTGCACTTCATCTCCCGGGTCGAGCCCACCGACGTGCAGAGCCTGCTCAGCAAGGGCTTCAACGTCCCGTCCGGGCACGGTGCGCAACTGGACTATATCCTGTGGAACTTCGCCAACAAGTTCGTGCAGGACCCGGCGGTCCGCAAGGCAGTCGCGCAGGGTATCAATCTGCCCGGCGACGTCCAGGACATTTACGACGGCTATGCACTGGCCCTGCGGTCGTTCCTGCCGCCGGGCAACGTGGCCTACGTTTCCGACGCCGACTATGGCTACACCTACGACCTTGACGCGGCGAAGGCGGGACTGACGGCGGCGGGCTACAAGGACGGCGACGTCAGCTTCAACATCGTCACCGACCTCGAAGGCGAACCCGAGGCGGCCTACCTGGCGAACAACCTCAAGGGGGTTGGTATCAGCGCCTCGGTCGTGGCGCTCGACCGCAGCACCTACGTCACGCGCACCTCCAACCCGGAACCGGACGACGGCATCAGCCTGGATGAGTACGGCGGCACCTATCCGGAATGGGTGAGCGAGGCGTATCAGTCCGAGGTGATTGCCCGCGGCGGGCAGAAGTACGTCGATGACGCCACCATTCAGCAGGCGATCAACACCGCGCGGTACAACCCGAACGAGGCTGACTATGTCAGCCTGTGGCAGGCGGCCGACAAGGCACTGGTCGACAGCGCGGCGGTGATCCCCACCGTCAACTTCACGCGCTATTACGCGTACAGCACCAAGGTGCAGGGGTTTGTGTGGCCCAACACCAACTGGTATGACCTGTCGAAGGTGTGGCTGACGAGCGCGTGATCAGGACCATTGCGTGGCGGGTCGCGATCACCATCCCGCTGCTGGCCGTCGTCAGCGTGCTGACGTTCTTGATCGGGAAGGTCAATCCGGGCAACCCGATCAAGAGCGCGCTGGGACAACAGCTGTCGGCCGGCCAGATCAGGCAGATAGAGGCCGCCTACGGCCTCAACCTGCCGCTTCCGGAGCAGTACTGGCACTGGCTGACCGGCTTGTTTACCCAGGACGGCGGCATCTCGATCGTCCAGAGCGAGGGCGTCTTCCACATCCTGTGGCCGGCGTTCATCAACACGATGATCCTCGCTGCCGCGGCGATCGTGGTGTCGCTGGTGTTCGGCGTGGCGATCGGCACGATCGCCGGGCTGAACCACCGCCGTTTCCTCGACCGCTTCGTCATGGCGTTCGTGCAGGTCGGCAGCAACCTCTCGGTGTACTGGTTCGGGCTGGTGCTGATCTGGATCTTCGCGATCCAGTGGCGCTTCCTGCCGGCCAGCGGGGAGACCAACACCGGCGACGGCAGTCTGGGCGACGTGCTGATGCACCTCGTCCTGCCCGGCTTTTCCGCGGCGATCACCTCGATGCTGATCCTCGCCCGGTTCGCCCGGGCAGGTGTCATCGAGAGCATGACGTCGGACTACGTGCGCATGTACCGCTCGCAAGGGCTGGGCCGCTGGCAGATCGTGCGGCGGCACGTAGCGCGCAACGTCGCGCCGATCATCCTCAACACGACGGGCCTGGAGATCGGCTCCCTCCTGTCAGGCGTCGTGTTCGTCGAGTCGGTGTTCGACTGGCCTGGGCTCGGCAGCCAGCTGGTCAGCGCCATCGGCGGGCACGACTATCCGGTTGTCCAGGGCGGAGTGCTGCTGGTCACCGTGACGTTCGTGCTGGTCAACCTGGCCAGCGACATTGTGCAGGACCTACTGAACCCCCGGCTGAGGAGGTAGCCGCGTGCCGCCCCGCGACGCAGAGATAACCGACACCGCGTCCGTCCGTGCCGACGCGAGCGCGGGCAGTGCCAGCGCGCTGGTGACGGCCGATGCCGATGGCCGCGCCGGCCTGGCCATACAACGCCGCAGGCACCACGGCCAGCTGTACGTCGCCATAGGGATCATCGCGGTCATCGTCGTCATCTCGCTGATCGCCCCGCTTATCGCTCCGTATAGCCCCAACGCCCAGAATTTCGCCCAGCGGTACCTGCCGCCATTCCACAGCCCGCACTGGCTCGGCACAGATGAAGAGGGGCGCGATGTGCTCAGCCGACTCCTCTACGGCGGCCGGGCCACGCTGGGGCTGTCCATCCTGGCCGTCACGCTGGCCGTCGCGATCGGGACCGTACTTGGGCTGACCGCCGGGTTCTCTGCCCGCGCCTGGGTGACGACGGCCATCATGCGGCTCGTCGACCTGATGCTGGCGTTCCCGGTGATCATGGTGGCTTTGTCCTTGGCGGAGACGATCGGCAGCGGATCCGAGGTCGTCGTGCTGGCCATTATCTTCGCGTCGGTGCCGTACGTGACCCGGATTATCTTCGGCGAGACCAAGCGTGAGCGCAATCGCGAGTATGTCGAAGCCGCGCGCGCTCTCGGCGCCGGCCAGGCCGCCGTTCTTCTTCGCGAGGTGCTGCCGAACATCCGCACGACCGTGATCGTGTACTGGTCCAGCCTGGTCGGGATCGGCACGGTCTTCGCCGCTGGCCTCAGCGCGATCGGGATCGGCGTCCAGGAGCCCACGGCCGACTGGGGCAAGATGATGGCGGAAGGCTCACAGGTGCTGCTCACTGGCAGCCCGTGGCAGGCGATCATCCCCGGCCTGATGATCTTGATCGTCGGGCTCTCGTTCAACTGGCTTGGGGATGGACTGCGCGATGTCCTCGATCCCCATTCGGTGAGTGCCTGAGCGGGGGAACCTCGTGCCTTCGACCACTTCTCCACTACTGCAGATCCAGGACCTGTCGGTCACATTCACGGGTCGGCAGTCCACGGTGCGGGCCGTTAAGAACGTGAGCCTGACCGTAGGAGACGGCGAAGTCCTGGCCCTGGTCGGCGAATCGGGCTCGGGCAAGAGCGTCACCGCCTCGGCGATCGTCGGCCTGCTGCCGGCCGGCCGCGGCACCTCGCTCTCCGGCAGCATCCGGTTCCGGGGGAGGGAGCTGCTGGGCCTGCCCGATACGCGCCTCAACTCGGTCCGTGGCCGACAGATCGGAACGATCTTCCAGAACCCGGCCTCCTCGCTGGACCCCTCCTTCAAGATCGGCAGCCAGATGCGCGAGCTCATCCGCCACCACCTGGGCCTGGCCAGCAGCGACGCGGTCGCACTGGCCAGCGAGTGGCTCGACCGGGTGGGTATCCGCGACGTCGACCGGGTTCTCGACGCTTTTCCTCATCAGCTGTCGGGCGGCATGCGCCAGCGCGTCATGATCGCCATCGCGTGCATTCCCTCGCCGTCGCTCCTGATTGCCGACGAGCCGACGACCGCGCTGGACGCGACCATCCAGAAGCAGGTGCTGACCCTGCTTGCTGGCCTGCGCCGCGATCTCGGCATCTCGATCCTGATCGTCACTCATGACTTCGGTGTGGTGTCCTACCTGAGCGACCGAGTCGCCGTGCTGCGCCGGGGCGAGCTCGTCGAAGCCGGCACCACCGAAGCCGTGCTGGCGGCGCCGCAACATCCCTACACCCGGCTGCTGATCGGCTCCGTGCCCACGCTGGGCTCTTCCGCCACACATATGCCACCGATGGCAGCCAGCGCCGACGGTGCCGCTGACACCCTGGTGAGCGTCGAGGACGTGGTCCAGAGCTTCGTCGTCCGTGGCACGGGCCTGCGCAAGTCCGAGTTCGTGGCGCTCGATCACGTCAGCCTGACCATCCGGCGCGGGGACAGCCTCGCGCTGATCGGAGAGTCGGGATCGGGCAAGACCACGCTCGGGCGGATCATCACCGGTCTGCTCACTCCGACCGAAGGCAGGGTCGCCCACGAGGGCATGGACAACCGAGCCACCGGGCGTGAGCAGCTGCGCAAGTTCCGGCGCAGCGTGCAGATCGTGTTCCAGGACCATGGCAGCGCACTGAACCCGCGACTGCGGATCGGGCCACAGATCACCCGGCCGGTCGTCCGGCTCGGCATCGCCCAGCGGGGGCACCCCGCGACGGAGGTGGCGGGAGAGATGCTCGGGCTTGTCGGCCTGTCCGCCGAGTACCTGGGGCGCTACCCGCACCAGCTCTCCGGCGGGGAGCGGCAACGCGTCGGCATCGCCCGGGCTCTCGCGGTCAGACCCGACCTGGTGGTGCTCGATGAGCCCACTTCGGCACTGGACGTCTCCACCCAGGCCCAGATCATCGACCTCCTGATTACGCTCCGCGACACTCTGGGGCTGACGTTCGTGCTCATCGCCCACAACCTGGCCGTGGTCGACCAGTTCGCCGACCACGTCATCGTCCTCAAGGACGGCCGGGTCGTCGACCGCTTCGCAACGGCCGACTTCCGCGATGACGCCCGTGACCCGGTCACCCGGGAACTGGTCGACTCGGTTTTGCCGCCGCGCCGTTCCGCCGAGTCCGGAGCCGGGCAGTGACGCATTACCGGCGCGAGGATCTCTCGTTCGCCCTCGGCCTGACGGCGCCGCAGGTCAGCGCGGCCGTACGGTCAGCCGACCTGGACGAGCAATTGCGCTCGGATGCACTGGACTTCACGGTGTTCGGCATTGACCGGCTCTGGACCCGGCCAGCCGGTGACGGCACGGCGGTCGACCCATTCGTCGCGGCAGTGGCGGTCAGCAACCGGGCCGGCCCGCTGCGCGTCCTCGGCACCGGCTCACCCGCCACCGACCATCCATATAACCTGTCGCGGCGCGCCGCATCGGTGGATCACTTCCTCGCGGGTAACGGCGGCCTTGTGCTGGCCGAGTCCGACGGCTATCGAGGCGTGCCATCCACCCGCCCGCCGCCCGCTCCGCTCACGCCGTCGCTGATCTCGACGCCTGGCGTTGCGACCACCGCGGACGCGGCGCTGGCCATGGTACGGCTGTGGCAGAGCTGGGCGGACGACGCGCTCGTCGCTGACCCGGCGACACGATCATTCGCGGACGCCTCCAAGATCAGGCGGGTCGACCACCGCGGGCTCTTCTCGATCGACGGGCCGAGCACGCTCCCGGCGTCACCGCAGGGCACACCGGTCCTTGGCTGGTACGTCAGGTCCCGCGAGGAGGTCGCCGCGGCGGCTGCCGTGACCGACCTGCTGCTGTTCGCGACAGGCGGGCGGGCCGGGCGCCGGGCTCGAGGGCTGATCCGGACCTGGGCACTCGCCCCGATCCGGTCCTACCTCGAGCTGCGGCTCGACGCCACCGCACGCATTACTGACCATTCCGCGGTCCGCCGACCGGCCGGCTTCGATGGACTGCTGCTGACTTTCCCGTCGGCTTCGCTCACCGAGATCGTCGCCGCCCTGCGGACACTCCCGGCTGGCCCGGCCGGACGGCTGTCCGCCCCGCGGACGCTCCGCGAACGCCTGGGCCTGCCGTGGCGAGCCGACCTCCTGCAGGACGCCGCGCCCGCGTTCTCGGCTACCGACCACACCCCGGCCGGGCCACGATGACCGGCAGCAGCGCCCTGCGGCCAGGGCGGGCCCGCAGGCAGGCGGTGCTCAACCTCAACCTGGGCGGGGCAGCAGCCGACCCGCAGCTTTGGCTGACCGGCGACCGCCCCGCTGAATATCTGCTCACCGGGCGGTTCTACCAAGACGTCGCGCGGATCGCCGAGCGCGGCCTGCTGAACGCGGTCTTCTTCGCCGACGTGCCCGCGCTGTGGACCAACCCCCAGCGTAGCTTCCCGCAGGCCATGGAGCCGACGGTGCTCGCGGCACGGGTCGCGGGGGCGACCGCCAGGATCGGCATTGTCGTGACGCTTTCGACGACCTACAGCAACCCCGAGGAGCTTGCCCGCAGCCTTGTGTCACTGCAGCAAGTCAGCCGCGGTCGCATGGGGTGGAATGCCGTCACGACCGCCCAGTCTGGTCCTATGGGTAATTTCGGTGTCGACCAGTATCCGCCTCGGTCGGCCCGTTACCTCCACGCGGACGAGTTCATCAGCTTCGTGCAGCGCTACTGCGCGGACGCGCTCGCCGACTTGCCCACCCCTGAGGTATATCAGGCTGGCGGCTCGTCAGAGGGAATCGACCTGGCCGGCAAGCACGCAACACGCGTCTTCTGCTCCGTGCTGGCCAAGGAATTCGCCAAGCAATACCGCGAGAACGTGCGGCATGCCGCCGCCAGGCACGGAAGGAACCCGGACCAGATCCTGGTGCTCCCGGGACTGGGCGTCCACCTTGGCTGCACCGACGAGGAGGCTCGGCAGCGCTACCGGCAGTCGCGGACGTCCTCGTGGGCGGGCAGGCTCGAGCACTTTGAAAGCCTGCTGGACACCGACCTGTCGCGATTCGATCCCGCCGTACCGCTCAGCGAGGGCGACTACGAGGCCATCACGGCGTCAGTGGAGCGCGGCGGCAGCCTGGGATTCTGGGCTTCGCTACAGGCGGCTATCCGGGAGAACGGCGGCCGGCTGGACCGCACGCTCGAAATCGTCGGCTCGAATCACCGGCAAGTCGTCGGATCCCCGCGAACGGTCGCCAACCTCATCGGCGACTGGCTTGGCGACGGCGCCGCGGACGGATTCAATCTCTCGCTCCCAAACCTGCCGCACGACCTCGAGTGGTTCGTCGCTGAGGTCGTACCCCTGCTTCAGGCCGATGGCATCTACGAGTCCCTTACAGCAGAAAGGCCCATCACCGATGACGATTCTGGCTGACGGTCAGCGCGGCGCGACGTTCCAGACGATCACGCCAGACAACATCCGCAATGCGGTCCTGTCCGGCATGGACGTGATCGTGGTCGACGTGAGCGAGGGACCGAAGTACGCCGCGGGACACATATCGGTCGCCGTTCCCATCGCCTCGAGCGAACTCGAGCTGCGACTGCCGTCCGTCGCGCCGCGGCTGTCCGCGCCAGTTGTGGTGGTCTCGAGCGAGGATGACGAGTTTTCCATGGAGGCCGCGAGCCGGATTGCCGACTTGGGCTATACCGACGTTCGTTACCTGCCCGGGGGCAACACGGCCTGGACCGAGGCGGGCAACATCCTCATCACAGGCGAGCATGCGCTGAGCAAGGCGCTCGGCGAGTTCGTAGAGCGCCGCTACCACACACCCCGGATCAGCGTGGAGGAACTCCGGGCCAAGATCGACAGCGGGCAGGACATTGCCATCCTCGATACCCGCCCCCGCGAGGAATTCCAGAACATATCGATACCCGGCGGGGTCGACGCACCCGGCGTGGAGCTGCTCTACCGCATCTACGACCGCGTCCAGCAGCCTACGACACAGGTCGTTGTGAACTGCGCGGGCCGGACCCGGGCGATCATAGGCGCCCAAGCCCTGATCAATGCGGAATTCCCCAACCCGGTAGTGTCGCTGGAGAACGGCACGACCGCGTGGCTCCTGGCCGGCTTTGAACCCTCAGAGGGCTCGGCTGACGAGCTGGCGCCGCCCAGCCCGGAAGGGATCGCGGCGGCCGCGGCTGCGGCGTCACAAATCGCCCGGAGATTCGGGGTGCCAACGATCGACCGGGAGCAGCTCGGGCTGCTTCGAGAGGATGCCGCCGACCGCACGCTGTACATCTTCGACGTCCGCACCGAAGCCGAGTACCTCGGCTCGCACCTGCCCGGCGCCCGGTGGGCGGCTGGCGGACAGCTCGTCCAGACGACCGATCAGTTCATCGGCAGCCGCAACGCCACCATCGTCCTAGTCGACAATGCCGACGGCGTGCGCGCCCGGGTGACCGCCTCGTGGCTCATCCAGCTCGGCCTGCCCCACGTTTTCGTGTACCTGCCCGATGAGCACGACCCGGCCGAGCCCGGGGCCGCCTCCGCCCGGCCCACCCACGACCGCAGCGGGCTCGATCTTGTCAGCCCGCTCGATCTTAGGGCCGATATCGAGACGGGGCGGGCTGCGGTTGTCGACCTCGAGCCCCCTGCTCCCTACTACCGTGAGCGGCCTTTTATCCCCGGCTCGTTTGTCGGCCGCCGCTCGACGTTGCGGCGACACCACGGCCGGCTCACTGGCCTCGGCAATGACATCGTGCTCACTTCGGGAGACGGAACACTGGCCGAGCTTGCGGCGCTGGACGGCCCTCTTGCAGGGCGCCTCAGGCTGCGGGTCCTCGACGGCGGCACGACGTCCTGGCGTGCGGCGGGCCTGGCCACCGAAACGGGGCCGGGACAGCAGCCACTGGATCCCGGCGAGGCGATCCAGCCGCCGCCCGATTTGGATCAGCGCCGCAGCAACCTGGCCGACTACGTGGCCTGGGGCGACGACATCGTCTCCGAGCTGCGCCGCGATGGCCTCGTCAGTTTTACCGAACCACCCGACAGCCCGTCACCGACAGCACACCGGGAGCAGCAATGACCGTCCAAACGCAGGGCACCGACCACAGCACCGCCGAAGATCAGAGCAGCCGCGGGATCAGGCTCGGGCTCGCCTGGAACTTCCCTATCGTTGACAGGGATCCCCAGGCGCTGCGACGGCTATACGCAGAGATCGTCGATGCCATCGTCTACGCGGAGGAGCTTGGCATCGACAGCGTCTGGCTCGCCCAGCACCATTTCGACAACCAGCTGGGCGGGCTGCCGTCACCGCTGGTGCTGCTGGCCCTGGCCGCGGCCCGCACCAGCCACATCACCCTGGGCACCGGCATTATCATTCTGCCGCTGGAGGACCCCATCCGGCTTGCCGAAGACGCGGCCGTTGTCGACCTGATCGCCGACGGCCGACTGGAACTCGGCCTGGCCACCGGCGGAGCCAACGCCGGCGCCTTCGCCGCCCTCGGGCTCGACCCCGCGGACCGCCGTGCCCTTTTCGACCGGAATCTGGCCCGCCTGCGGCAGGCGCTGACCGGACAGTCGCTCGTCGCCGGGCAGGACGGACCCCGGCTCTCCCCACCCGGCAGCGGACTGAACGACCGCATCTGGCAGGCCGCCACGACCGTGGACTGGGCGCGGGCGGCGGCCCAGGCCGGCGACGGAATCCAGCTCGGCTCGTTTGTCGATCCCGCCGACACCGGCCAGCGGCCCAAAGCCGACGCCTACCTGCGGAAGTGGGAGGAACTCGGGCGCAGCGACACCCCTCGGATCGCGCTCTTCCGCTTCCTCTACCCCGGCGACACCAAACAGGCTGTCATCGAGCGCGCCGAGCCGGTCCTCGGCCCGAGGCTCGAGCAACTCGGAAAGGTCGCCGGTGAGCACGGTAACACCGCGATCAGCCGGTATACCGTGCGCGACTATCTCGAGAACATCGCCTTCTACGGCAATCCGGACGACATCGCGCAGCAGTTCCGCGACGATCCCACCAACCCGGTGGAAACCGCCACGGACTTCGTCGCCAACTTCAACAACGCCAGGGAGTTCAACGCCGGCCTGCTGCAGGTCCAGCTGCACGAACTGGCCCGCGAGGTCGGGCCACGTATCGGCTGGCGCCCCGCCCGGTAATCGCCGGAGCCCGCACCACCGCACACAGATTCCCTGGCCAAAGGAGGCCCTCCCATGTCTGGACGTGAGCTGCACCTGCTGGCATTCGGCAACCCGAACCGAGCCGAAGGCTGGCGGCGGCCAGGCGCGAAGACGGCGCCGATCGACGACGTGTCACGCATCCACGTGGCCAACCATCACGGCACCTACTTCGATGTGAAGGGACCGCTGGGCGCCTCGCGCTCCGTCCAAGGCCAGCCGGTCATCTTCCAGGCCGGCTCGTCGGACACTGGCCGGGCGTTCGCCGCCAAGTACGCTGAGGTGATCTTCACCGGACAGCGAGACTTCGCCAACGGCACCCGGTTCTACCAGCTGATCCACACCGCGCTGGCCGGCTACCGCGCACTCGCCGCTCAGAGCAGCACGGTGCGCGATTTCCTGCACAAGTCCATCGCCGGGTTCGGCTTCCGGGTCGTCGGTTCGGCGGAGCGTATGGCAGACGAGATCCAGCGCTGGCTCGAAGAACGCGCCGCAGACGGTTTCATCCTGCGCGCCTCTGACGGAGAGGGTCAGCTGGAGTCCTTCATCGGTCACGTCGTGCCGATCCTGCAGCAGCGCGGGCTTTTCCGTCGCGAGTACACCGGGGCCACGCTGCGCGATCACCTCGGCCTGGCCCGGCCGGCCAGCCGGTACGCCGCCCTAGGGAGCAGGGTGTGACCAGTGACACGGTGCCCGGGAAGCTGATCCTGAACGCCACTGAGATGAACACCGCTGGCCACATTGCGTTCGGATTGTGGCGCGCCGCTGATATCGGCCGTCCGCGCTACACCGACGTACGGCACTGGACGGACCTTGGCCAGGTCGCGGAGCGGGCCGGCTTCGACGCGCTGTTCTTTGCCGATGCGCTCGGCCAGCTCGACACCTACCGGAAGACCGCCGATCAGGCACTCATCGACGCGGTGCAGACGCCACTGAACGACCCCTTGCTCGTGGTCTCTGCGATTGCCACCGTCACCTCGACACTGGGTATCGCGGTGACGGTCTCGACCACCTACGAGCAGCCCTACCTGCTCGCCCGCAAGTTCACAACCCTCGATCACCTCACCGGCGGCCGGATCGGCTGGAACATCGTGACGTCTCAGCTGGACAGCGCGGCCAGAAACATGGGCTACGAGCGGCAGATACCGCACGACGAGCGGTATGAGATCGCGCAGGAGTTCGTGGACGTCACGTACAAGCTGTGGGAGGGGTCCTGGGACGACGCAGCTGTGCTGGAGGACCGTGACCGCGGCATCTACGCCGACCCGGCCAAGGTGCACGCGATCGGCCACGCGGGGAAGTACTACTCGGTCCCGTCCGCGCATCTGTCCGAGCCGTCCCGGCAGCGCACGCCCGTTATCTACCAGGCCGGCTCGTCGCCACGGGGACGCCGCTTCGCGGCACGCAACGCCGAAGTGGTGTTCGTCGCCGGCGTGGATCCGGCTTCCACGCGAAAGAACGTCGACGAGATCAAGCGGCTTGCCGTTGCGGAGGGCCGTTCGCCGAATGCGATCAAGTTCGTCGGCATCAGCCTGGTCGTGACCGACAAGACGGACGCGGGAGCCCGGGCCAAGCTGCGCGACCTGCAACGGTACCGAAGTGTCGAGGGAGCGATCGCCCACTTCTCCGCAGTGACCGGCATCGACTGGGGGGAGTACGACCTCGACGCTCCGCTGTCGTACATCGAGACCGAGAGCAATCGCTCCATCCTGGCCAGCCTGACCAAGGACTCGCCGGCCAGGACCTGGACCCTGCGGGAGCTGTTCAGTCCCGCCGACGGCCTGGCTGCCTACGGTGCCGCGATCGTCGGCAGCGGCACGACGGTGGCCACCGCGCTGGAAGAGATTGCGGACGCCTCGGGGCTGGACGGCTTCAACCTCGCCGGCCCGCTGTCGGCCGAGAGCTACCAGGAGTTCGGCGAGCATGTGACACCGGTGCTCGCCCGGCGAGGCCGGCTCCGTGACAAGGTCCCGGGCGCCACGCTGCGCGAGGCGCTGTTCCAGGCCGGCAGCCCCTGGCTGCCGCGCGATCACCCGGCCCGGCGTTACCGAGGGGCGTTCGCCGGGCGTCCGAACGCGGCCCCACCCCTACCTCACCAGGAGGCCATTCATGCCTGATCACCGTCACGGGCACGTCATTCTCGGGGTCAACGTCCTCGTGCTCGGTTATCTGCCGTCTGCCTGGCAGTGGGATCCTCGCTTGCACGCCCGTTCGCCGCTGGACGCGCAGTACTGGAAGCAGATCGGGGCCATCTCCGAGCGCGGCACGCTGGACGCGCTGTTCCTGGCCGATGGACCGGCCCTCGGCAATCCGTCCTACGACGCGAACAGCACCAGGCTCGAGCCGACTGTCAACTGGTCTCACGTGGCGGCCGTGACCCAGCACATCGGCCTGATCTCTACCCTCTCCACCACCTTCAATGACCCGTTCGAGCTGGCCGAGCGGCTGCTGTCGGCGGACTATGCCAGCGGCGGGCGGGTCGGCTGGAACATCGTCACGACCAGGGCCGATCAGGCGGCCCGCAATTTCGGCCTGCCCGAACTTCCCGAGCGCGACGACCGTTACGAGCGGGCGGCCGAGTTCGTCGACCTGGCGCTGGCGCTGTGGGAATCCGCCGCCACCGGCCGCGACGTCAGTCACCACGGCCGCTTCTTCGATGTGGCAGGGCGGCTGCGCGTTCCGCCCTCCAAGCAGGGACGCCCGGTCCTGCTGCAAGCAGGCGGGTCCGCCAAGGGACGGTGGCTGGCCGGGACTCGCGCGGACGGGGTCTTCTCCGCGGAGCTGACCAAGGCAGGTGCGGTCGAGCACTACAACGAAGTCAAGCAGCACGCGGTCGCGGCCGGCCGCGACCCTGACAGCGTCAAGATCCTCCCGGGCGTGCTGCTCAGCCTGGGCAGCACCGAGGAAGAGGCCCGGCGTCGCAGCGACGAGCTGCACGACCTCGGCCCCGCTTCGTACTCGGCCCAATGGCTGTCGGGACACCTCGGCATCGACGCTTCAAAACTGGACCAGGATGAGAAGTTCCCGGAGGAGGTGCTGGAAGCCGCGCTCGACCCTGCCTATTCGCCAGGTAGCATCGGCTTCCGCCAGTCGATCGTCCGGCAGATCCGCGCGACCAGCCCCACCGTGCGCGAGTACCTCCGGCAGACCCGCTACACCGGCTCGGGTCACCACGGGTTCGCCGGCACTCCCGAGCAGTTCGCCGACCACATCGAGGACTGGTACCGCTCCGGCGCCATCGACGGCTTCAACCTCCAGCCCGACGTGCTCATCGACGGACTCGAGGTTATCGCCGACGAAGTGGTGCCGCTCCTGCGCCGGCGAGGGCTGTTCCGTAACGAGTACGAAACCAGCACGCTGCGCGGACACTTCCAGGGGGCTTCGGGCGCAGCAGTTCACGGAACGGCCCTCGCTCGATGAGCACGCAGGCAAAGCCCATCGGGGTTGCCCTGTCCGGCTCTCACCTGGCCACGCTGTTCACCGAACCCAGCCTGGCCGCGCAGCTGGACGCCAGCGGCCTGGCGTTCGCCATTGCCGGGGTGGATCGCATCGACGGCTCCCGACCGCACGACGTCACCGTGGAGTCGACTGTGGCCATCGCGGCGCTGGCGCCGGCCGTTCCGCGCCTCGGATGGCTGGCCGCCGCGGCCGTGCACCGAGACCACCCCTACAACCTCGCCCGCCGCATAGCCTCGGCCGACCACCTCTCCGGCGGGAGATCAGGGCTCGTGCTCGGGCTCCGGGACGGTTACGCGCCGGCCGGGCGAGACAGCGATACGGTCTGGGGCGGGGCCGGGCTCACCGAGGGCGTTCCGATCAGCATCGACACAACACGTGACGCTGTCGCAGCCCTGCGTGAACTCTGGCAGAGCTGGCCCTACGAGTCGATCATCGCGGACCGGGCTACGCGTATTTATGCGCACGGTGACCAGATCGTCCGCATCGGTCACCGGGGCGTCTTCGACATCGAGGGCCCGCTGACAGTGCCGACAACACCGCAGCGGTCGCCCGTGCTGGCATGGCGCGGCACCGCCCAAGAGGAGGCAGCCGCCGTGCGGGAGGTTGCCGATCTGCTGATCTGGCCGGCAGACGGCCGGCAGTCGCTCGAAGAGGCCGGGGTGTTGCCGTCGGCGCCCAGGGGCGCCAGAATCTACGTCGAGCTGAAGGTTGGCGATGCCGACATCGAGCAGCAGCTGAGCCCGCTCCTCAGCAACCCGGCCGTCGCGGGTGTCGTCGCCCGGCCGGGCGACGACACGCCGTCCTTGCTTGCGTTTCTCAACCGCGCCGTCGCGCTGCCGGCCCTCCGGGCGCATGCCGTTCCTTATAACGGTCACACCCTCCGCGATCGGCTGTCACTGCCCCAGCCTTCAGTCCACTTCCCTGACGCCCGGCCGGCTTTCGCGGCACCGGAACCCTACGTCCCGCCGGGAAGGTAGACCTCAGAAACCCGTTCCGGCAAACGGTGCCGAAGAGGTGGCAAACAGCACGTCCGCGTTCTCGAACGCGCCGCCGCGGTGCTCGGTCGCCCGGCCTGCCAGCGCCAGGTCATGCCAGCGGGCTCCGCCCAGGTAGACCGACGCGAGGGCAGCGATGTCCACCGAGATGTCGGGCTCGGCGTCCGTGCGCTCAGCTCCATGCGCGCCAACTCGGTAGCCTCCATTGTTGGCGGGCAGCGCATCGTCGTTGACACCGATGACCAGCTCGCGGCCGGCCTGATAGCTGCGCGCCGACAACGCGGCTCGCACGTCAACCAGGCGGAGCCACGTCTCATCGTGGTCGCCCAGGTGGCGCACCGAGCGCGCGTCCGTGAACAGCCCCGCAAGCGGCTCGTCGACAGGCCGCGACTCCAGCCGGAAGGTCTCGATCAGATCCAGGCCGACGAAGTAGCGGATCAGACCCAGGTAAGCGTCTGTGCTGGTCGCGACGAAGTCGTCCACAGCCACGGCCCGGTTTCGGCTCGTGAACCACCCGTCGGTATCGACCGGGTGGTAGAGCGCGTAGCCGTCAGGGCTTCCCTCGGGGCCGCTGACAGCGACGTAACGGGGTCCCGGGCGGACGGCGGCCGACAGCTGCCGCGCATTCCACCACGCCTCGTAGCGGCCGATGGATCCGATCCAGTCCGCCCGCGCATAGATCTCGCGCAGTAGATCCCCAGGGTCGTCGGTACCGGCGAGCCGAACAGGGGCGCCGCCCGGCAGGGTGGGGCGCAGCCCGCCGCGACGGCGTGATACCTCGTAGCTGGCGGAGCGGCTTGCGATGCCATAGCCGAAACGTTCGTAGATGACCGCCTCGGACGCGCGCAGCGACGCGACCACCTCGCCGCGGCCCGCGATGTCCGTGAGCTGGCGGGTCAGTAGCGCCGTCATGATCCCGCGGCGTCTGTGTGACGGGAGCACGCCCACGTGGGTCACCGCGGCGTGCGGCACACGGGTGCCGCCGGGCACGGTCAGCCAGCTGGTGTAGGCGTCGGCGCTGCCGACGATCTTG
>JASHQP010000233.1 GCA_030039095.1 Streptosporangiaceae bacterium | reverse complement strand
TTCGGATACCGGGATTTCGTGCTGCTGCTGGCGGACCGCCTCCTGGCGCCCGCCGCGTTCGCGTTCTCTCTGGTCGGTGTCTCGTTCGCGGTGCTCGACGCGACCGGGTCCACGGCCGACCTCTCCTATGTGCTCGCGGCGCAGATCGCACCGTCGCTGATCTTCGCGCTGGTCGGCGGCGTGATCGCGGACCGGCTCCCGCCGCAGTGGGTGATCATCGCAGCCAACGTGATGATCGCTCTGGGCGAGGGGACGTTCGGCGTCCTGGACCTGGCCGGCCAGCCGCGGCTGTGGCAGATGATCCTGCTCGAGGCGCTCACCGGCACGGGCATGGCGGTCTTCTACCCGGCCTCGCAGGCGCTGCTGCCCAGGCTGGTGCCGGGTGAGCTGCTGCAGCAGGCGAGCGCGATCAGCCGTCTGGCGACGAACGCGGCCCAGATGGGCGGCGCGGTCGTCGCGGGCTTCTGCGTCGCGGCGTTCGGGCCGGGCTGGGCGCTGGCCGTCTGCGGCGTGGGCTCGCTGATCTCGGTGCCGATGCTGCTGAGCATCCGGGTGACCGGCCACGCCCGAGTCCAGGAAACCAGCATGCTCCGCGACCTGCGTGACGGCTGGTCGGAGTTCCGCTCGCACACCTGGCTGTGGTCGATCTCGCTGCAGTTCGGCGTCGTCCTGATGGCGTGGTACGGCGCGTTCCAGATCCTCGGGCCGGTGGTCGCCAGGGCGCACCTCGGCGGCCCGGCCGCCTGGGGCGAGATCACCGCCGCCGACGCCGTCGGCATGATCGCGGGCGGAGTCGTGTCGCTGCGGTTCACGCCGCGGCGGCCGATGCTGTTCGTGGTCGTCATCGGCGCCGCCATAGCGATCGCGCCGCTGTCGCTCGCCATGCTCTGGCCGCTGCCGCTGATCTGCCTGGCGTCGTTCGGCCTGGGCATCACCATCGAGATCATGATGGTTCAGTGGACGGTCGCCATGGCCAGAAACATCCCGCCGGGCAAGCTTGCCCGGGTGTCCTCCTACGACCTGCTCGGTTCCGTCATGGCCATGCCCGTCGGCGCGCTCGTCGCGGGGCCGCTGGCCGCCGCGATCGGTGTCTCGGTCACCCAGTACGGTGCCGCCGTCCTCATCGTCGCGGTGTCCGCACTCGCGCTGATCCCGCGCGACGTCCGCCGCATGCGGGCAGTGCAGGGGGAAGCGGCGGTGGGCGGGGTCCCTGCTGGGGATGCTGACCAGGAGACCGGCGCGGCGTCACCGGTCGGCGCGGCGCGGGCCGCCGCGTAGCCGCCGGTCAGGCCACGAGCTCTGCGTCGCCGGTGAACGCGGCCCACATCGCCGCGTAGACGCCGCCGGCCGCCAGCAGCTCGTCGTGCGTGCCGGTCTCGGCGATCTTTCCTCCGTCGACCACGACGATCCGGTCGGCCCGGGAGGCCGTGGTCAGCCGGTGCGCGACCACCAGCGTGGTTCGCCGCGCCGCGAGCTGCTCGGTCGCCCGGTTCACCGCGGCCTCGGCCGCCAGGTCGAGGGCGGCGGTCGCTTCGTCGAGCAGCAGGATCGCGGGATCGACCAGGTAGGCCCGCGCGAGCGCGATCAGCTGGCGCTGCCCGGCCGACAGGTTACGGCCGCGTTCCGACACTTCATGCATGAAGCCGCCGGGCAGTCTGGCGATCATCTCGATCGCACCGACGCCTCGCGCTGCGGCCTCGACCTCGGCATCCGTCGCGTCCGGACGGCCATAGGCGATCGCGTCCCTGATCGTGCCCGGGAACAGGTACGGCTCCTGGGGCACGACGCCCAGCTGCTGGCGGTAGCCCGCCAGGTCGAGCTCTCGGACATCCAGCCCGTCCACGAGCAGGCTGCCCGAGGTCACGTCGTAGTACCGGGCGATGAGCTTGACCATGGTGGACTTGCCGGCCCCGGTCTGCCCGACCAGCGCCACCGTCTCACCGGGCGCCACGGTCAGGCTCACGCCACGGAGCGCGTCCGCCGGCTGGCCGGGGTACCTGAAGTACACGTCGCGGAACTCGATCTGACCGCACAGATTGCCGGGGAATTGCGGGTGCGCCACCTCCGGCGTGCTGGTCGGCCGGCGCAGCAGGTCCTTGATCCGCCGCAGGCCGACCGCGGCCTGGTTGTAACCGTCGAAGACCTGGGACAGCTGCTGGACGGGGGAGAACAGCAGGTCGATGTAGAGCACGTAGGCGATCAGGCCTCCCGCGGTCAGCACCTTGCTGTGCACCTCGCCCGCGGCCACGAAGAGGATCAGCGCCCCGGCCACGGTGGACAGCAGCTGCACGAACGGGAAGTACATCGCGATGAAGCGCTGCGCCCGCAGCCGGGACCGGCGGTAGGCGTCGCTCAGCGCGGCGAAGTGCTCCTGGTTGCGCCCCTCGCGGCGGTAGGCCTGTGCGGTGCGCAGACCGGCGACGTTCTCCTGCAGGTCGGCGTTGACGATGCTGACCTTCTCGCGGGCGTCGCTGTAGGCCCTGGAGGACTTCGCGCGGAACACCAGCGTGGCGGCGACCAGCACCGGGATGATCGTCAGCAGCGTGAGGCCCAGCCGCAGATTGATGACCAGCAGCGCGATCAGCACGCCGAAGAACGTCAGCAGCGCGTTGACCATGGTGATGAGCCCGGTCTGCAGGAACGTGTCCATGGCGTCCACGTCCGTCGTCATCCGGGTCATGATCCGGCCGGACATCTCGCGCTCGTAGAAGTCGAGGCCGAGCCGCTGCAGGTGGGAGAAGATCTTCACGCGCAGCGTGTAGAGCATCCGCTCCCCGTTGCGGCCCACCACGTTGGTCTGGATCACGTTGATGACCCAGTCGGCGCCGACGATGGCCAGGCCGATCAGCGAGACCACGACGATGGGGCGGAACTCCTTGGCGATGATGCCGTTGTCGACGCCTCCGCGCACCAGAAGCGGCATGAAAATGCTGGCCACGGCGTCGAGTCCGTCGAGGATCAGGCCGACGAGCAGCGCCAGTGCGATCGGCCGCAGCAGCCTGCGCAGCGTGAAGTGTGGATCAGCGGCGCGGGCCTCGGTGCGGCTGACATGAGGCAGCTCGTTCGCCGGCGGCAGCGCGTCGACCTTGGCCAGCAGCTCGGGCGTCGGCGGTATCCCGGCGAGCATCCCCCCG
>JASHQP010000232.1 GCA_030039095.1 Streptosporangiaceae bacterium | reverse complement strand
CGCTGCGGGGAGGCACGCAGGCCGAGAGCGGCGGACACCGGCAGCGCCGCCGCGGCGCCGAGCACGCCCGCGATCAGCCCGATGGCCACCAGCTCGCCGAGCACGGCGGTGAACAGCCGCGGCCTGGTCCAGCCCAGGCACGCGAGCACCCCCAGCTCGCGGCGGCGGCCGCGGATGGCCGCGGTCGCGGAGTTGGCCACGAACAGCACGCAGACGACCAGGATCAGGAGGAACAGCACGAGGCTGTTCTTGTCGACCGCGGACAGGATCGCCACAGCCACGCCCTTCTTCACCCAGTACTCGGTGAGCGTCAGCGCTGGCTGGCCGAATTTTCCGGCGGGCAGGTCGACGGTCGTCGGGCTGGGTGAGGAGCCGGCCACGATGTCGACGTCCAGGTGCGTGCGCACCGCGATCTGCTGCGCCACTTCCCGGATGCGCTCCAGCGACACCGGGTTCGGCCCGCTCACCCCGGCGACCCGCACCCTGATCACGCTGATCGGGTCGCCGGCGTGCAGGTTCCCGTTGTACTGAGTGCTGCTCTCCAGCGCGGGCAGCGCCGACAGCGAGGTGATCAGGTTGACCGGCTGGCTCACGTACCCGCCGAGATTCTGGTTCGGCAGCAGGTCAGCTCCGCCCAGCGCCCGGCGGCTGGCCGCCGTCGCCGGAGCAGCCGTCACCGGCTGATAGCCGCCCAGCGGAACCTCCGACAGCCGGTCGAACGACCGGATCCGCGCCGGGTCGAACGTGCCGACGAGGGTCGGTGCCGCGAGGGCGGCGCCGCCGCTCGTGTACTGGTTCCCCACCTGGGTGTGCGCCGAGACCTGGCGGTACGCGGTGTCCTCGTTGTCCACGGACACGTTGAGGACTCCCGGGGCCCGCCAGGTCGACAGCGGGTTACGCACCGGAACGGGCGTGAGCGCGCCGGCCGCGGTGCGCCGGTAGCCGACCGGGCCGACGCTCCAGTAGCTGGTGACGGGAAGGCGGTCGCCGACCGCGTGGTTGCCGCCGAGGAGGCGAAGCATCTGCCGGTAGGCCTGCTGCGCGGTCGTGCGCTCGGTGGCGATGGTCTGGCCTGGGGCAGAGGCTTCCTTCGTCAGCCACGGCACGGTCATGTCCGGCGCCGTCTTCGGTGCGGGGAGCCGCTGCAACGTGGTGACCGCGTACTCGTCCATGCCGCTGGCCGAGGATGCCAGCACCGGGAACCCGGACTCACCGCCCTGAGTCGTCACGCGGGAGTGCTCGGGCAGGTAGTGGCCGGAGACGACGGCGTGATTCAGCCCGTCGAGTTTCGCTTCCGCCGCCGGGTCGACGGCCGCGATCAGCACCGGGATGACCCAGTTGGCCAGGTAGATCGGAGCCCGAACGGTGGCACCGAGCGGTATCCCGTTGACCTTGGACCAGCAGTCCAGGGAGGTCTGATTGGCGATGGCGAACGGGCTGGCGGTCAGCGACCCCGTGTTGAGCGGGCAGACGGTCTCGGCGCCGTGTCCCGGCACCAGTTCGTCGATGGTCCCCTTTGCCTGGTTGAACTGGAGCCGGTCTGGTGTGACATAGGTGTACCCGGCGGGCTGGGTGACCCGGCTCGTGCCGCCATCGCTGACCCACGTTGTCTGGTCCCGGTACACCTGACGGCCCGGGCCCCGGTAGTCGGCCGCCGGGATCGTGAACGGGATCTCCGCCGGTATCAGCGCGTAGCCCACCATGGCGATCGGTGCCGCCACCGAGACGCCGGGCAGGCCGGCGATCTCGTGGTACTGCGCCATCGTGATCCCGCCGTAGATCCCGGCCAGGAAGTTGGGCTGGACGGTTCCGGTCCGCTGTTCCAGCGCCGTCCGCGCCCCCGTGGGCCGGACGAGGATCTGGTACGCCGACAGGAAGTGTGACGAGACCGTGCCGACGGTGCGCAGCTGCGCGGTGCGCGACGCGGCGGTCAGCACGGTGAACGCGGTCGTGGCCAGCAGCAGCCCGGCCAGCAGGGCGATGACCCGAACGGTTGCGAACCGCAGCTGCGACCACGCCAGCCGTGTCACGGCGCACCGCCCTTCCCCGCCCAGTTGCCTAGCGACAATGCAAGCGCTACAGGGCGCTCTTAGCTAGCCCCAATGCAAGATGAGGCCCATTCGTTACGCCCCGGGCGGTTACTCGCCTATGCGCTCACGCTGCTCTCCTTCACGTCAGGTGGCCGCTCGAGGCGGCAATCCAGTCGACCACCCTCGGCCTGCCTCGACAGATGCCACGGTGTGCCATGGGTGCCACGGCCTTGTACGGCGGCAGTCGTCACAGGCCGGCCATCCAGGCCTCGATGGCGTCGGGGGTGCGGGGGAGGGCCGCGCTCAGCAGCTCGTACCCGTCGGGCGTGACCAGGACGTCGTCCTCGATGCGGATGCCGAGCCCGCGCAACTCGGCGGGCACGAGCTCGTCGTATCGCTGGAAGTACAGGCCGGGCTCGACGGTCAGCACCATCCCGGGCCGCAGCGCGCCGTCGATGTAGGACTCGGCCGGCGCGTCGCCG
>JASHQP010000231.1 GCA_030039095.1 Streptosporangiaceae bacterium | reverse complement strand
TCTGGCCACGCGCGCTGCAGCCCTGCCACCGATTGGGCTTCCGGCTGATTGGAAAGATATTCCTGAGCTCAATCTGCTGGCATGGATATGTGACCGTGCACGATGTAAATGGCCGCCGATGCTCCCGTAGAGGTGGCGTTGAAAACGGACGCACACCATGAATGTGAAGCCCACTCCATCTCCCAGTCGCCATGGCGTGTGAGCGGCTACGCATCAATCGTCGGTGTCGCCGATCGTATGCGATGGTCGGGTAGCTGCGATTGACGGGCCGGCGGGAAGTTGAACAATGGTCGGCACAGAGATCGCCATGCAGAAATGCTGCGTGCGCTACGTGGGAGCCGACCTTGATGTCGTATCCGGCCCGCGCTGACCCGACGCGCGCCGGGCGGGCCTTCCCAAGGGCCGGCTGAACGCTAGCGCTGGGCCCGGCGCCTGATAGCAGCGCCACTTGATCTAAGTAAGGATCAACTCGGCAACGTGGCGGTTAGAGCGGCTCAGGGTCTAATCAGTGGTGCGTGCTTGGCAGCCACGGCACGTCTGGACTAGGGCACCTTCGGTGCCAGGGTTTTGATGTTTGTCCTGAGTTTTGAGTGCCGGGCGATGCGTCAGGCGGCGGCGGGGACGCGGGCCTGGGTGATGTGGCCGGCAACGAGCTGGTCGAGGGTGTCGAGCGCTGCCAGCAGCTCGGGCGGGGCGTTAGGCCGGTCGGGCGTCATGAGCGGGCGCAGGACATGGTCGTAGATCTTGGTGTAGAAGTGGGCGAACAGCAGCCCGTCGCGGGTGAGGGCGTAGCGGTTGGTGGCGGGGATGCGGCGGATGAGGCCGTTGCGGGCCAGCCGGGACAGGTCGTAGCTGGCCTGGTTCATGCTGTAAGGGCGGTTCAGCAGGCCGGTCATCAGGGCGCGCAGGCTCCTGTTGGTGATGCCGGTGACCGTGAACAGCATGGCGGCGGTGGCGCCGGCCAGGGCCTGGACTCGAAGGTCGCCGAACCGAAGCGCGGGCGCCTTCCTGCCATCCTGGGTGAGGGTGGGCCTGGTGATCCGCTCGATGACTGGACTCACAAGTGCCGTGTCCTGGCCGGCGGTTTCAGTGTGCAGCAGCCGGTCGTTGATCGCACCGGCCTTCGCCCTCAGTTCGGGCAGGTTGTGCAGCAGCCGGTTGCAGCGCAGGTCTTTGGGGTCATTGATGACGGTTTCGATGCGCAAGGCGACGCCGTCCTTCAGGTACTGCTTGAGCCGGGAATTCTTGTAGAAGACGTTCAGGGTGACCAGCTCGCAGTACCGGTCGATCTTGGTCTTGAACCCGCCGCCGGGCGGCGGGAAGGTGGGGCGGCCCAGCGGCTGGCCGCGGCGGAACAGCAACTCGACGTTCTCGGGGCGGCCCAGGTCCATGTTCTCGCGCAGCAGGGCCTCGAAGAACGCGCGGGCGTGGACGTCGTCGTCGAAGACCAGGGTGCGGGAGGTCTCGACCTGGCGCATCGACAGCTCCCACCAGAATCCGGCCTGCCGGCCGGCCGCGGTCAGCGGCAGCGGGATCGCGGCCATCCACCGCTCGAACCATGCCTGCACGTGAGCGGGACGAAAGCCGTCGCAGATGCGCTGGAGCAACGCCGGGTCGTCGCAGGCGGCGAACCCGTTGGACAGCTCGGTGAAGGAAAGCCCGACCTTGCGCGCCTGCTGCTTGGCCCACTCGTGGCCGTTCACCCACACCTTGACCGGATAGGGGAAGTAGGTGCAGATCTTGATGAACCCCGGGCCCATCTGCTGGTCGAAGACGTAGACGTAGAACACCGACACCCGGCGCTGCTCCCGGGTGAAGGAGAACTGCGGGCACCCGCCCGGATCGGTGTCGCGCTTGCGGGCCGTCCACACGAGCTGGAACTCCTGCGCGCGGCCGACCGCCACCACCTGCGACCGCCCAGCCGCGGCAGCAGCCTGCAGGTACGGCGCCATCACCTCGGCCTTGCGCTCCCCGGCCCTGAACGAGATCACCGGGATGCCGTTCGCCTGCGCCCAGTCCCTGACGTCGCGGCGGAACTTCTCCCCGATCGGCTCGAACAGCGCCGGCGAGGCGATCGGCTTGCCCCGGTGCTCGTGGAAGAACCAGACCACCCCGCCAGGCGTCTGCAGCTTGGCGACATAGCCGTTCAGATACACCCGGTCCAGGCACGAGATGTCCAGCCGCACATGCCCGGCCACCATCTCCGCCGCTGTCACCACACGCGGGTCAGGTGCAAGCTCCGCAGCCGCAGTGCTGTTCTTCACAGTCCTGAGGATGAACGGGCCAGCACCGCCGCGCTACCGGAACCACCAGCCTCGGCGGTCCGAGGCGGAGCCTCTCTGGGAGTGTGCTGAAGTAATCGCTTGGCTGGGCAGCCGGCGTCTGGCTGAAGGGCTTGGCTGGTTTCGTGTCGTGGCCTGCAAAGTATGCCCTGACCTGGGACAATTTGGGTTATGGCGTTAGGGCGAGCGCAGGTTCAGCAAGGTTTCCAGGATGCCGGGCAGATCCTGGGAGACCGGCTGCGGGAAGGCTCTTTGTACCGGCTGCTGGCCGATCACGGCCAGGTGATCTTCCCCGACGGGTACTTCGCGGACCTGTATGCCGAGTCGGTTCGGGGACGGCCGACGGTCCCGGCCCGGGTGATGGCCACGGTGATGGTGCTGCAGTCGTTCGAGGGGCTGAGCGACCGGGAGGCGTGTGACCGGCTGGAGTGCGACCTGCGGTGGCAGGCCGCGGCGGGGGTGGATGTGGGCGCGGCCGCGTTTCACCCCACGGCGCTGACCGGGATGCGCACCCGGCTGCGGGCCTCGGCCCGTCCGCGGCGTCTGTTCGAGGACACCAAGGCGGTGGCGGCGGCCACCGGGGCGATCAAGCACCGGGCCCGGGTGCTGGACGCGACCGCGGTGTTTGACGCGGTCGCCACCCAGGACACCGTGACCCAGCTGCGCGCGGCGATCCGCAAGACGCTGGCCGGCCTGGATCAGGCCGCCAGCCCGCTGGCGGCGCAGGTCCGGGCGGTGCTGGCCCGTGACGATGACTACGCCACGCCGGGCAAGCCGCCGTGTGACTGGGACGACCGGGCCGCCCGCGAAGCGCTGGTCGATGAGCTGGTCACCGACGCGCTGGCCGCGCTGCGTGCGCTGGACGGCCAGGTGCTGAGCGGCCCGGCGGCCGCGGCGGCGGACCTGCTGGCCCTGGTGGCCGGGCAGGACGTCGAGCCGGGCGCCGGCGGGGTGTTCCGGATCGCCCGGCGGACTGCCCGCGACCGGGTGATCTCCACCGTGGACCCCCAGGCGCGGCACGGGCACAAGTCCCGTAACCGCCACTTCGACGGGTACAAGGCGCACCTGTCGGTCGATCCCGACTCCGAGCTCATCGACGAGGTCACCGCCACCGCGGCGAACACCCCCGACCGTGAGGCGGCAGCAGACCTGCTCGGCGGCCATGCCAGCGAAGATGACAAGCCCGAGGTCATCGGCGACTGCGCCTACGGCGACGCGGCCACCCGCGCCGGCCTGGAAGAACAAGGGTTCACGGTGACCGCGAAATGCCCGCCCGCCCGTAACGCGGCCGGGCGATACTCCAAAGACCAGTTCACCGTGGACCTGCAGGCCGGCACCGTGACCTGCCCGGCCGGGCAGACCGCTGCCATCACCCCCGCCGCACGCGGCGGCAAGGCATCGTTCGGTCCCTGGTGCCCGGCCTGCCCGCTGCGGCCGGCGTGCACCGCCGCCAAACGCGGGCGCACCATCGCCATCCACCCGCACGAGGAAGTGCTGCAACGCGCCCGCGCCACCCAGCGCGAACCCGCCTGGCAGCAGCGCTACCGCACCGACCGGCCCATCGTCGAACGCAAGATCGCCCACTTCACCCGCCGCGCCTGGGGCGGCCGGCGCGCCCGCACCCGCGGCCTGGCCCGCATCACCACCGACCTGCTCACCCGCGCAGCAGCCCTCAACTGGGCCCGCCTCGCCGTCCTCGGACTCGAATACAGCCAGACCGGCTGGGCACTGCGAGCCACATAAACACCCGCGAACCGCGACGACACCCAAGCCCAGCGGCCCCACCCTCCCGGCAGCGGCCAGAAGCCAGACCGCCCCGGGCCCAGTCCCCGAGCCCGCGCCATCCACCAGAGCCCGGCCCACAAGCCCGGCCACGCGGAACCCTTACTTCAGCACCCTCCTAGGTTGTGTCCCGTAGATCATCGGAGGGTCCTGGCCGGCGACACTATGGCATGTCAAGCTCTGCGAGACACGCTCCAGCACGCTGGCGACCCAGGGTGGAACGATGGCGGCATGACCGGATCTGATGCAAAGGCTGACCTTCGCCGGTACCTGCAGGAAGGCCGCGACGCTCTGTTGTGGAAAC
>JASHQP010000230.1 GCA_030039095.1 Streptosporangiaceae bacterium | reverse complement strand
CGCGGAGCACGCCGGTGACGTAGCCGAAGCCGCCGCGGTAGGTGACCTTCACCCGGGCGAGCTGGGGCCAGTGGGTTTCGGCGTGGTCCAGCAGCCGCACGGTGACCGAGTCGCGGGTGGATTCGGGGAAGCCAACGGCGTCCGGGACGAGATCCTGCACTGGAACGGGAAAACGTGGTCGGATGTCCAGTTGTTCTCGCTGGCTGGCTGATCAATCAGGAACCGGCGCGCGAACCCCGCACGATTTCCCGAACTTGCTCGGACGCGTCAGCGGTCAAGACGGTCGCTGCCAGGTCTTGCGCCTGCTGCAAGCTCACCCGGGCCAAGTGATCGCGCAGCCTGGAGACCGCCGCAGCGGGAACGGATAGCTCGGCCACGCCAAAGCCCACGGCCAGAACCGCCCAGTCCGGGTCGCTGGCGGCTGCACCGCAGACGCAGACCCTGGTGCTGGCCGCGCGCGCAGCGGCGCAGATGCCGGCGAGAAGTTTCAGGAGCGCGGGCGTGAACGGGTCCTGGAGTTCGGCGAGGGCCCCGAGCTGGCGGTCCGCGGCGTTGAGGTACTGCAGCAAGTCGTTGGTGCCGACAGACACGAAGTCGACATGCCTGGTGATCTGGTCGGCCGCCAGGGCCGCGGCCGGGACCTCGATCATGACGCCGACCTCGATGTCGGCTGAATGCAGGGTGTGCTGCCTGACCTGATCGGCGAACCACCGGACGTCGCCGGGCGTCGTGACCATGGGGGCCATGACCGCGACCGGGCCGAGAGCAGCGGCGCGTGACACCGCTCTCAGCTGCGCCGCGAGCAGCCCGGGCTGCTGCCGGGCCAGGCGGATTCCGCGTACGCCGAGTGCGGGGTTGAGCTCCGGAGGCCGGGTTATGAACGGTGGCATCTTGTCGGATCCGAAGTCGAAGGTTCGCACCACGAGCCGCTGGCCGCGGAGCTCCCGGACCGCCGCGGACAGTTCCTCAGTGAGCTCGTCCTCGGTGGGCGGGACTTCGCGCGCGAGGTAGCCGAGCTCAGTCCGGTAGAGCCCGACCCCGTCGACTGTGGCCCGGCATGCTTCCAGCAGTTCAGCGAGCGATCCGGCGTTCACGGCGATGTGCACGCGGTGGCCGTCCGCAGTGAGGGCCGGCGCTGCAGGACCTGCGGCGGACGGTGGCGCCTCAGTCTGCCCATCCACGGGATGGAGGTCTATCTCCCCCGTCGTCCCGTCGATCAAGACTCTTGCTCCTTCATGCAGAACGGTGAGCGCCTCGGCCATGGCGACGATCATTGGCCGGTTCAGGCTTGCCGCTATGAGGCTGGCGTGACTGCTGGCGCTCCCCTCTGCGGTGACAACGCCAGCAAGGTGCTCGGTGCCGAGCGCCGACAGGAGGGCCGGTGAGATGTCACTGGCCACCAGGATCCACGGTTCGTGGCCAAGGGGCGGTGTGGCCACGACCTCGCCCCGGGCCACGGCGGCGGCGTCCTGCGCGAGGTGCCGGATGTCGGCGGCCCGGGCCGCGACGTAGGGGTCACCGCTCCGCTCGAGTTCCGCGGCGACGTCCTCTCCCCCGGCGGTCAGGGCTTCGGGCAGGAACGGCGACAAAGCCAGGCGTGCTTCTACGGCCTCGGCGAGGCGCGGGTCGAGTGCCAGGTCAGCCAGCGCGAAGAGCATGTCGGCGACGTCGGGCTTCTCTTCGCCGGCCTGCTGCCGGAGCCGGGCGGCGACTGTTTTCAGGGCCGTCTGGTAGTCCCCCGCAGGCCGGGCCTCGGCTGATGACGTCAGGCTGGCCAGATGACGGACGACGCCAACTGCCCGTCCAGGGCTGGCTGGCAGGCCACGCGGCCCAGCCGCCGGAGCGCCGGTCTGCGGCGTTTCGCGCGCTACGCCAGCCGCCGCCACAGCAGCGGATCCGGGATCGGCCAGCAGCGCGCCGATGGCGTTGACGGCCTCGTCGGCGTCGGGACCCTCCGCACCGACGGTCACCTGCACGCCTGCCGACAGCCCCAGAGCCAGCAGCGCGACCATCGAGGTGAGCGTTGTCTCGGTGCCGTCCTTGCGAAGTCTCACGGTGCTGACGTACCGTTTCGCTTCCTCGACGATCCGCGCCGCCGGCCGTGCATGGAGTCCCGCCGGGTCGCCGATCGCAACGGTGAGCTCACACCGGCTCATGCTCTCCAGACTCCTTCGGGAAGCGGGAGCCGCTCTCCTTCGCCGGACCACTGAAGGCCAAAAAGCGCGGCAATGGTCGCAGCGGGATCGGACAGCGAGGATCGGACACCCAGATCGGCCCCAGCCTGGTGAGGCTGATACCAGAGCAACGGAACGGCCTCGCGGGTGTGGGCGCTGGTCGGCATCGTGGGGTCGTTTCCGTGATCAGCGGTGATCGCGAGCATGTCGTCGGTGCCGAGCGCTGCGAGCAGGGCGGGCAGCGCCGCATCGACTGTTGCCAGCACCCGTGCCATCCGCTGCGGGTCTTGCTGGTGACCGGCCAGGTCTGTCTCCTGCACTGTTGCAACGATCAGCCCGCTGGCCCAGCTTCGCGCATGGTCCAGGACAAGGCTCATTACTTCTGCAGTGTTCGCGGCCGGGCTGCGGGCGTCGACGGCGTCCGTCACGAGGTCGGACACCTTGCCGAACAGGCCCACGGGCAGCTCGCGGCGGGCAAATGCGTACGGGAGCTGACGATGGCTGTCGACCGGCAGCCCTAGATGCCGTACCTGGTAGGTCTCGTCATACAGGGCGAGCGAGGGCGTCGGCACGCCCACCTGGCCGGTGTCGAGCGTGACCATGTTGTCCAGCGCTTCATCGGCGGTGAAGTGCTTGCCGCCGCAGACGATGACGCGGAGGTTGCCGACTTCCTGACGCACGATCTGCCCGACGGCAACGCCTTCCGCAAATGTTGTGATCCCGGTCGGGATGAGCAGATTCACCGCAGCTCCGGGCGCGGCTTCCAGGTTGTCGCAGATGACGATCGCGTCGTCGACGAGCAGTGCGTTCCCCGGCGCCACGGCTTGTCTGGTTCGGTGACCGGCCCTCTCCAGCGCGTTCCTGATCCGTTCCCCGCTGTCCGCCAGAAGCTCCAGGTGCGCTCGCGGCGGGGTGACGCCAAGGATTTCCTGATGACCCAGATAGCTGTCGGCACCGGTGTAGGAGAGCCGGCACTTGCCGTGGCTTGCCAGCGGGTCACTGACCGGCGGCACGCCCGGAAGCTCCGCGATGTTGCCAAGCCCGAGAGACTCCATGACCGGCAGCCGCAGAGGTGCAGCGCGCCCGGTGTTCGCCAGCGTATTTGCATCGGCCGGGCAAGGGTTTCCCGGCTCGTCCTGGCGGCCGATCCCGGTGCCGTCAAGGATCAGGATGATCGCTTTCACCGGGCCGAAGCCCCCCATGCCTGGTCTTCCAGGCCCTGGCTGTCCCGGATCTTTCCCAGCACCGGGTTCGCGGAATGCAGGCCGTGCAGCGCCACGGTGCGGGCGTAGCCAACGAACACCTGCGGCCGCAAAACGGCGACGACGGTGTCTCCGACCTTGACCTGGTGCCCGGGAGGCAGTTCGAGGGTGAAGTAGTAGTCGATGTACTGAGCATCCGGCAGCCTCACGTTCACCGGCACTGACTCGGTGATCGATTGGTCCGTTCCGACGAGAGCATGGCGCAGCCCGCCTCTTCGGTAAAGGCCGCCACCGATCGCAGTGGCCGCGTTGTCATCGACCTGGACGATCTCGCTGACGTAGACCAGCGCTGGCTTCTCGGCGCCGCGGCCCTGCCGGTGATGCGGCCCGGTGCCGGTCAGCGCGTGGCCAGGCTCGGCACTGCTGCATCCCCAGTCCGCCAGCAACTCGAGCGTTTCAGCGGCGGTGTTGCCAGGCGCGTTGACATGCGGCGCGGATCCGGTCTGGCTCCCGACGAGCTGAGCTGCCAGGGCGAGAGATGACAGTTCGGCGGTAGGGCGAAAGCAGGACGCTGCCCGGTCGAAAGCGGTACAGGGATAGGCGGTGACCCCGCTGACCTGAAGACCGGGCAGGGTCGTGAGGGCAGGCAGCTGCTCCTTGAGCTCGTCGACATAGAACCCTCCTTCCTGGCCAGGGAAGGTGGCAGGCCCGTCCGGGCGCACTTTCAGCAGCACCTGAACGGGGTCGTTGAGCCCGGCGGCGATCTGAGC
>JASHQP010000229.1 GCA_030039095.1 Streptosporangiaceae bacterium | reverse complement strand
CAGGCACGCCAGCAGCGCGCGCCGTACCCAGCGGGGCAGCGGGCGGCGGCCGGCGCGGCGGCGGCCGCCGAACTCCACGATCTCGTCCCGGCCGTCCCGGCCGTCCCGGCCGGGTCCGTCGCGGGGAGGTGGTGCCACACCTCATCATCGACCTGGCGGCAGGTACGGCACCAGATGCTGCGGATGCCCGCCAGCTGGCAACGTCCTCACCGACCCTGGCGTTCTGGCTGGGCAGCCTCCCGCCCGCCGCTCTGCCTCGTCGGCCTGGTCGCCAGCACGCCGGGCTCGCAGCTGCCGGTCAACAGGGGCGTCACGAAACGGCGAGGCCGGCCTGGGCCCAGATGCGCTCGGAGACTGCCTGGGCACTGTTGACGAGCTCATGCCGGTCTGCCCACGTCACCTCCCCATCCTGCACGACGAATTCCCCGCCCACCATCACGTGCGTCACGTCTCGCCGGCCGCCGTTGTAGACAAGAACGGTGACGGGCTCGTAGAGCGGCGACAGATGGGGCTGATCACAGTCCACGAAGGTAAGGTCCGCATTCTTACCCGGCTCGATCGACCCCACCTGTCCCTGCCAGCCGAGAGCCTCCGCACTCCCCATCGTCATTCGCCGCAGCGCTTCCCGGGCGCTCAGCAGCAGATTCTCGCCGTGGAGCAGCCGGAGGCCCGCGATACCGAAGCGCATCGCGTCCCACGGATCCATCCGCGCCCAGTCCGTCCCCCAGCCCACCCGGATCCCGGCCGCGTATATCTCGCGCAGCGGGCCGAAGAAGCCGTGGTTCGCCACCCCGGCCGGGCAATGGGCGACGGCTGTCCCGGTGCGGGACAGCAGATCAATGCCAAAGCGGTCTGCGTAGATCAGATGCACCGCCATGGTCCTGGGTCCCAGGACGCCCTGGCGCTCGAGCAACTCTACGGACCCGCAGTTGTACCTTGCCGCAACGTAGTCTCTCTCCACATCGCTCTGGGCCACGTGCGTATGTATCCCGGCCGCGCGCCGGCTGGCTTCCTCCCTGATGGCGACCATGAGTTCCGGCGAGCAGGTGTCCGCCGCATGCACGCCGAAACGCACTTCGAGACGTCCGTCCCCGCGCCCGTTCCAGTCGTCGTACAGCGTGACATTGTCCGCGAGCTTCTGCTGTCCGCGGCTCGGATCCGTGCGCCGCTCACCGCGCCCGATGATGGTCAGATCCGTGTCGAATACCTTGTTGGCCACCTGCGCCCGCACACCGGACTCCAGCGCGGCCCGCAGCGTTTCCGCGGGAAAATGAAACATGTCGTTGATGACCGTGCACCCGGCCAGTTGCAGCTCTGCGATGCCGAGCCTGCTCAGGACGTAGCTTGCTTCCGCGTCGAGATAGCGTTCCGTCGGCAGCGCAAAGCCGTAGAAGGCGTCTACCCGATCCTCGAGCAGCCCGCGGAACAAGCTTCCCACCACGTGGGTATGCGCGTTAACGAGGCCGGGCATGACCACGTGGCGCGGAAATCGCCGGATCTCTGCCGCGCCGGCGTCTATCGCATCGATGCGCCCGACCGCGAGAATGCGGCCGTCCTCTATCAGAACCGCGCCGTTGCGAATCACCCGATCATCGGGATCGACGGTGATGACCCACCCGGCTTCTATCAGCAAGCGGCCCGCCATCGTAATGGTGCCTCCTTACCTTTGGATACGTCCGTCATGCCGCTGAGGAGCCGATACGGCCGCCCGACACCGCTGACTCATTATCCATCACGCTTGCTCCGGTGCGGAAAACCTTCTTGAGAAGGTAATAGACGATGCCGCTCACAATAAAGCCCACGTAGTAGCCCAGGTCTCCGCCGTGCAGGGCGGCGGCTACCGGGCCCTCGTAGTATGCCGTGTTCATGAACGGGATCACGGCGGCGAAACCTACAAGGAAGGCGAGCAGCGTGTCATAGCCGGACGGCAGCAAGTTGAAGTCAGAAAGCCGCGATACGTCGGCCTTCCCCCGCCGCAGCCACCAGTCGACCATGACAACGGCGATCCACGGGCCGATCCAGTACCCGAACAGCAGGAGCAGATTAGTGAATTTGCCTTCCAGGTTCCCGACGTACATCCACATGGCCGCACCGAACGCACCCGCCGCCACCACGAGGGCCGAGATCGGCCGCGGGATACGCAGGCCGGTGGCCTGCAGGGAAAGAGAGCCGGTGTAGTCGTCCAGTGCGTCGACAGAGATCGTCGTCACGATGACAGCCACCATCCCGATGACGCCGAGGACGCTGCCGCCCAGCAGATTATAGATCCCTTGTCCCGTCTGTACTGCAAGAGCCTTGGCGGCGGCCAGGCCCAGGATCTCGAGCCATACACACGGGATCCCGATGCCCAGCAATACCCGCCAGATCACTGACCAGCTTGGGGTATCCCGGGCCATGTACCTCGTGTAGTCCGAGGCATAGGGTGCCCAGGCGATGACGCCGCTGGCAACAATGGTCACCATGAGGATAAAGCCACCAACCGCATTGGCGCCATGGTTGATCGCGGCGATATTAACCGTGCCGTTCCGCGCGATCTTCACGGTCAGGATGACGAAGATGATGGCGAGGGCCCAGGCGCACCACTTATTGAAAGTGTGGATCGCCTCGTACCCAAAGACGGCGAGGAGGCCCTGAAGTATGATGATTATCAGCAGGCCAAACCAGTACGGCGTGTGGAAGAGCACCTTGAATGCTTCAGCGCCGAACAGGCCGTTGATGCCGTCCCAGAGTATCTGTGAGAGCCAGTTGATGGCGCCTGGGACGACAACGGACTTGCCGAACGGAAGCCTCGAGAAGGGCAGCTGGGCCATCCCTGTGCGCGGTCCCATCGCCGACAGAAGGGCGGTCGCAACACAGCCGATGGTGATGCCGAGAAGAATGGCCGCAGACCCCCAGCCGAACGACAGGCCGATGAACGGTGCTGCGGCGAGCGTCCCGGTAAACAACCCGGCAGGCGCCATGCAGGGCGTAAACCATACTGTGAAGACCCTGGCTTTCCCTCCGTAGCGGCTGTTCTCCGGAATCGGGGTCAGGCCTTCCATCTCCAGCCGAAGATCGCCTTCCTTGGCCGGACGCAGGCCAATCCACCGATGCCGGGATTCCAGTTCTTGCGCCATGACGACCCCTAACTAGGTAGCCAACCAAGTAACTATGCCGAATTCCGCTTCAAACGGATCATGGGGTCAATCCAGACCATGGTCACGCGGCTGCCGCCGTCGAGGAGTCGCCGAATCACCATGCTCAACGACCGATCGGAAGCGCCATAGGACGGCCTTCTTTCTCCCGGGAGCGAGCAGGCGCCCAGGTCACCGGTACTGATATCGATATCAGAACAGTCAAAGGCGGGTCAAGAGCCAATGCCGGCCACGAAGCCCTGGCAGCAGACGGCGATGACGGCAGCACCAACCCGGCGTAACGCTCTGGTGGGAGCGCCGAGTCCGTTACTGCGCGATGACCTGCGGTTCGCCTGGCGCAGACGCAGATGCCAGTCGTGCGGTCCAGGACCCGGCCACCCAGGCAGGACCAGGCGCAGCCGGACGGGACGGCGAGAGCGCTGACTGACTCTTGTTGATCGCAAAGGCTTGCAGATATCGTTTTCACTTGTGGCCAACATCAACGATGTAGCGAGGAGAGCCGGCGTGTCGACGGCCACCATCTCCCGCTACCTCCGCGGGCAGCGAATCCGTTCCGAGGACGCCGTCCGGGCCGCCATCAAGGAGTGCGACTACTGGCCCACGGCGGCCGCTCGCAGCTTGCGCTCCGGCCTGCACTACGCCATCGCCGTCGTCGTGCCCGACATCACCAATCCGTTCTTCGCCGCGCTGGTGAAGGGCATCGAGTCGGTCTTCCAGGCTGGCCCTTACAGCGTGCTGCTGGCGAACACCGACGAGTCGAGCGAACTCGAAGACACCCTGCTGGCCGACCTCGTCCGCAGGGTCGACGGAGTCATCCTCGCGCCGACCACCGAGCAGGATCAGACCCCGCTGCACGTCCGGGAGGCTGGCCTCCCCGTCGTCTTCGTGGACCGCGAGATGACGGGGGCCAGCTTCGACAGCATCCTCGTGGACAACGTGGACGGCGGGCGCCAGGCGGCACGGCACTTGGTCGGGCTCGGGCACCGGCGCATCGCCACGATCAGAGGGCCCCTCAACACCACTCCGGGCCGCGGCAGGCACGAGGGCTTCGTCGCCGAACTCCAGGACCACGGGGTCGAGCTCGAAGAGGAGTACTGCATGGCGGGCGGCTTCCGCGAGAAGGGCGGTTACGACGCCATGCTGCACCTGCTGGCCTTGAATGAGCGACCGACGGCCGTTTTCGCGGCCAACAACGTCATGACGATCGGAGCCCTGCGAGCACTGCACTCG
Organism: Streptosporangiaceae bacterium; assembly: GCA_030039095.1. The sequence goes on along the minus strand of JASHQP010000229.1, from coordinate 6,663 downwards.
ATGCGGGTGCAGGTGCCGGGCGAGATGTCCATCATCGGCTTCGACGATCTCGATCTCGCGGCGATTCTGCAGCCTCCCCTCACGATCATCGACCGGCCGATGGTCCAGCAGGGCGTGCTGGCGGCTCGCCTGCTCCTCACTCGGCTGATCGATCACAGCACCGAGGAGTCGCAGCGGGTCGTGCTCCCGGTACGCCTCGTCGAGCGGGGTTCGACCGCTGCTCCGCGTGCCGACAGCTGGCCGGACTACGCCAGGAAAGACCCCAAGGCCATTCTCGGCGCAGACCCCGCCAGTCAGTTGGCGCCCGGCCGCAAGACGCGGCCGCCGCGGGGGGCGGGCTGACATGGCTTCAGTCCTGGTAGCCGGCTCGTACAACGCCGCGCTGACCGTCTACTCCGACCGCCTGCCGGCGCCGGGCGAGACCGTGCTGGGGCACCGCTTCGAAGCGGGCCCGGGGGGCAAGGGGGCGAACCAGGCGATCGGCCTGGCGCGGCTGGGCTGCCCGGTTGCCTTCGCGACGAAGGTCGGCGACGACGTCTTCGGTACCGAGGCGAGGCGGATCCTGCTCGCGGAGGGACTCTCCTCGCGCGGCATCCTTACCTGCAAGCAGCCGACCGGGGTGGCGCTCATCCTCGTCGATTCGGCCGGGGGGAACGTCATCAGCGTGGCGCCCGGGTCCAACCTCGAGCTGACGGCCGACGAGGTGGTCGCATCGCTGGGGCCTGAGTTCGACGAGTGCGGCTATGTGGTCTGCCAGCTCGAGTGCCGACTCGAGCTGGCCGTCGGGCTAGCGGCCGTGGCCCGGGGGCTGGGCAAGCAGGTTGTCCTGAACCCGGCACCGGCGCAGCCTCTCGGGCCAGACCAGCTGCCGCTTTTCGACGTGCTGACGCCGAACGAGGTGGAGCTCGCCCACCTGGCCGCGGCTCTCGGCGTGAAGAGCGAATCCATCGAGGTGCAGGCGAGGGCGCTCGTCGACTACGGGGTCGGGGCCGTCGTGGCGACGCTCGGGGACAAGGGTGCCCTCCGGGTATCGGAGGGCAGCGTCGCGGCCTTCCCCGCCTATACCGTTGCCCCGGTCGACGCGACCGGAGCCGGCGATGCCTTCACCGCTGGATTCGTGGCAGCCCTGGCCCGCGGCGAGGAGCTGGACGATGCCATTGACGACGGATGCCGGGCCGGAGCGTTCTGTGTCACCCGGCGAGGGGTCATCGACGGGCTCGGAACCCGCGAGGAGCTTGACGCGATCCCGGCCAGAAGCAGGCACTGAGCCTCCTCACTCCTGGTGGTGGCAGGAACTATTGCGACGAAGTCGGGTTACGTGGGCTTGCCGGGGCTGGCGGTCTCCTGGGCGTGCACCAGGTCGGCCAGCACCTGGCGGTCCGCCCCGGTCGGCTCTCCGCCCAGGGGCAGCGCCCGCGGGTAGAGACGACGGGACAGCACGGGGCCCAGCTCGGCCGCGTACAGGGTCAGCTTGGACAGCAGCAGCAAGAAAGCCACGATGCCGATGACCGAGCCGAACGCGCCGTAGGTCGCCGAGGCGTTCTTGAGCTGGTGGGTCATCAGCCCGGTGCCCACGGTGATCAGCGCGGTGAACCCGACCGCGCCCATGATCGCGCCGGGCAGCAGGCCACGCGGCCCGATGACCTTGGCCGTCAGCACGGCAAAGCTGGCGAAGTACAGCAGGACATTGATCACGAGCAGCCCGGCGAGTACCGGCACCCGGACGAGGTAGCTGGATGTGCCGCCGGTGGCGTACGTGGTGATCAGGGCGTTGATGAGGAACGCGCCGCCGATGATCACCAGGGCGGCCAGGCTGCGGGCCAGCCGGGGCAGGAACGAGGTGCGCTCGTCCTGGGGAATGTTCCACACCGTGGCCATGGCCTGCTGCGCGGTCTGGGTCACGCCCTGAGCGCCGTAGACCAGGCCGATCAGCCCGATGATCAGCCCCACCGTGCTGCCGTGCAGCGCACTGTGGCTTGCCGGGTTGAAGCTGGAGCCGATCACGGGAAACTCGTGCAGCGTGCGCACAATGCCGGTGCCGAGGGACTGCTGGCCGATGAACCCCAGGACCGTCACCACGACAAGCAGCAGCGGGAAAATGGCGGTGAACCCGTACCAGGCCAGGCTGACGACCAGCAGGTTGGCGTTGTCGTTGCCGAACTTCTTCAGCACCGCGTAAGGCACGCCCGCCCACTTGTGCCGCCGCTGCCAACGGTCCAGCGCCCCCATAACCTTCCGTAGCAGCCCCATGACCGGCAATTTTAAGGCCGCTCTGCCCGCCTCCCCGGACAGGACACCGTGCTGGCCGGTTGCTGCGCCGCCGCGCTGGCCGGTTGCTGCGCCGCCGCCTACGGGGTGCCGTTTCCCGAGGTCTGCGGCATCTCGTCCGCAGCCTCACCCTCGTGGTGGCAGTGTTCCGGCGGCGGCACGTCGAGGGCGGGATTGCCGTCGAAGAAACCGTCCGCGCGGAGCTGGAAGCCGACGCGGGTGACCGGCATCACCGGCCAGTCCTCCGGCCGCACCACGTGGTGCGCGGTGAACGTGTGCCACAGCACGACGTCGGTGTTCTCCAGCGGCCGGTCCGCCTGGGTCCAGGCGGGCAGGCCGTCGCCGCCGGGGTGCTGGTTCGGGTACTCCCCCGCCGGGAACCGCTCGTCACGGTCGTACGCCGTGACCCACAGGTGCTTGTTCGCGAATCCGGCCCGCCGCGCGATCGAGGTGCCGGGCTGCCAGAACGGCAGCACGGTGTCGCCCGGCATCAGCTTGTACGCGACCGCCTCGCCGGTGGCGTTGCGCTTGCCCGGGTTGGTGACCTTCCAGTACCGGGCGGCGCGACCGTCGGCCACCCGCTGGGCCTCGGACTCCCGCCGGAGCGGAGTCTGCTGCAGAACCCACGCGTTGCCGTACGGGTTGCCCGGCCCGGGCGGCAGCGCGACCGAGTCGCACTCGACGACGGTGTTCTGCGCGCCATCGACCATCATGTCCAGCCGCACGGAGAAGATGTGCTGGTGGTTGGGGCCATAGACCTGCGGCGCGACAAGCGTGCCGTAAGCGGGTTTCTGCCCCGGCGCAACCGCCCCGTTGGAGATCACGCCGGTCAGCTTGATCTCGTACTCGATCGTGCCGTCCTGGTAGAGGTACCAGAAGTAGCCGTATTCGTAGTTGCCGACCGTGGCGATCATCGAGATCACCAGCCGCCGTGACCGCCGCACCTCGGCCTTGCCGGTCCGCCAGTCGGTGTGCTTCCACAGCATGCCGTGGTCTTCTTCGTGCAGGCAGATCGCGTTCTCGAGCCGCTGCGCGTGGCCGTCGTTGTCGTTGAGCCAGGCGTCGAAGTAGTAGATCTCACCCAGGCAGTCGCAGCCGAGTTCCAGGCTGTTGGCGAGCACGCCGATGCCGTACTCGCCCATGTCGAAGACGTTCTTGCGGTACTGCGCCGCGCCCGGGTCGCCGTAGGGGATGACCATCTCCGCGAGCGAGGCGCGGTAGATGACCGGGCGCTCCGTGCCCTGGTCCTGGTAGCGCACCAGGTGCAGGACCAGGCCCTCGCGGGGCGTGAAGCCAACCTGGAACCGCCACTTCTGCCAGCTGACCTCGTGCCCGTCAACGGTGAAACTCGTCCCGGCAGGCTGGGTGATCTCGACCGGCTTCAGGTCCTGCCGGGGGCCGTCGGGGAAGTGCGGGACGTTCCCGGGATCGCTGATCGCCTCCGCGGTGTAGTTGCCGCCGCTCGGCGGCAACGGGATCGCCCCGTGGTCCTCGACGTCGACGACCTCCATGCGGTCGAGGTCGAAGCGGACGATCAGGCCCTCCACCGGGCGCGCGTACCCGTGATCGTCGGGGTCGCCCTGGCGCACCCACGTCAGCGGCCGCAGGAACCGGCCCCGCTCGGCCGCGTCCTCGGGACCGCCGTAGCCCACCGACCACGGGTCGATCATCGCCATGCCGAAGTCGGTGATGCCGCGCCTGCGCATCGCCTCCTGCCAGCGCGGGTCCTTCCGGACCGCCTCCTCGGTGGCCACGAACTCCTCGAGCATCACCGCGGGCTGGACGCCGGGCACCTCGCGCCACGCGCGCACCGCGCCCGCGGTGATCGAGACGACCGCCTCGTAGGTCTTGTGCTCGGCCCGTTCCCGGATCACGACGTCCGCCTCGCGGTCGAACGGCTCGCCCGGCCGGTGGCTCAGGACCGCTTCCTTGGCCGGTTCCCGCAGCGTGACGTAGACGAAGCGCGCGCTCTCGCCCAGGCCGCGTTCCTGCCTGAGGATCGCAGTGGCGGTCTCGATCTCCTCGGCGGTCAGCGGGTCCAGCAAGTGCCGCACCGCCACCGCGGGTGGCTGGGCCGTCGTCGTCATCGTCCGCTCCCGCTCCCTTGGCCGGTTTCTCCCGGTCTTACCTCATAACAAATTGGTACGTCAAGAGGATGAATTCATCCCTGCCCGGCGACGGCGGCGCTGTGGATCTCTAGCATGAGCATGTGACCGGAAATGTCGGCACGACCGGGCAGGAGCGACCCGGCGACGCCGCCGCCCCGCTGCAGCGGATGCCTCTCTATGCGCAGGCCGAGAAGGTGCTCGAGGACCTGCTGGTGCACCGGCGTTACCGGGTCGGCGACCGCATTCCCCCCGAAGCGGAGCTGGTCAGAAGCCTGGGTGTCTCCCGGGCGACCATCAGGACAGCGGTCGGACGACTGGCCGACCGGGGGCTGCTGGTCCGGCGCCAGGGCAGCGGCACGTTCCTCGCCCAGCTCCCCGAGCGCAGCGGCGAGCTGGGCCCGGTGGGGATCAAGCTGGGCAGCAGCGTCGCCGAGCTCGGCAGGCTCGAGACCTACACGAGCATGGCCGAGCGGCTCGGGATCAAGGCCGGCAGCGAGCAGCTGAGCGTGGAGACCACCCCGGCCACCCGTGACGAGGCCAGCGCGCTCGAGCTGCCCAGCGGCACCGAGGTGACCCGCGTTTCCCGCGTCCTGCTCCTCGACGGCGAGGCCGCGGCGTGGATGACCGACGTGCTCCCCGCTGACCTGATCCCCGCCGCCAACGTCAGGGAGTGCCTCTCATCCCGCCAGATGGTGCTCGACCTGCTGCTGGACGAGGGAATCCCTGTCGCGTTCAGTGAGGTGGAGGTCAGCGCCGCCCTGCTCGGCCCCGGCCACCCGGCCGGAAGGTCTCTGGGCCTGGATCAGCCGACGGCCTCGCTCATGCTGACCGAGACCATGTACCGCGACGGCGCCGGTTCCGCGGAAGACCGTCCCGTGCAGTGGAGCCGGAACTACTTCCTCCCCGGCAGCCTCAGCCTCCGCCTGGTCCGCGACACCCCGGCCAAGCACGACCCGGCCATCGTCCTGCAGCTATTCACCGACAGCTGAGACACCGGCACGCCGGGCGGTCGGCGCGGCCCGGCTCCGTCTCGCGTGCCCGGGCAGCCGCCGCGCGTCGGCCAGAGCACGCCGCAGCAGGAAATCGATCTGTGCGTTGGTGCTGCGCGTCTCGTCCGCAGCCCACCTGGTCAGGGCGTCGTGGAGGGCAGGCTCCAGCCGGAGCAGTATGCCCTTGCGCCGGGTCACCCGATCCTCCTCCGCTTGACGTCGCTGAAATTATATAGCATAGTGATATCACTTTTAAGGTTCGGGAGCAGGAAGGCAGGCGGCGTCATGAGTCCTGTCGGCGGGTGGGTCAGTTACAGCGGGAATGCCAAGATCGAACTCGCGGTCGGCCTGCTGGCCGCCGCCGGCTGCGTGGCCTACGCCGGAACCCGGCTGCGGCGCCCGCTCCGGCCGAAGCGGCCGCGCCGCCCGGTCGTGGTCCTCATGTTCTCCCTCTGGATCATCGCGATGATCGGGTTCCTCGCCGGGTTCGGGGTCTACGCGCGCCAGTTCGTGCGCGACTATCCCAACATCACGTCGGTGGTCTCCGACCCCATCCTCCCGGTGACCCTGCTGGCCGCGGCGGCCCTGTTCGGCGTCATCATGACCCGCACCGGGTGGCGCTATCAGACGAGGCTGGGCGGCGCAGTCGTCGTCGCGATGGCCGCCCCGATGATCTTCGAGCTGCCGTTCGACTTGATCGTGATGGCCCGGACCTACCCGCCACTGGCCCCGGACCCGGCCCTCTACCGGGCGGTGTTCTTCACGCCCCTGTTCCTGGTCGAGCTCACCACGCTGTGGCTGCTCACACTGTCGCCGATGGTGCGGGTACGGAAGTCCACGTTCTTCTGCTTCGCGCTGATGATCGGCGTGTTCGGGATCTGGGCGCTGTCCGGCTTCGGCTACCCGCAGTCCGCGCTGCCGATCACGATGAACGCGGTGTCGAAGATCCTTGCGTTCATCACCGCCCTGACCCTGTTCGTGCCCGACCGGCTCCGGGACTGGCGCAAGGACGGGCCAGCCCCCGCTCCCCGCAGCGAGCCAGCCCCGCAGCGAGCCACAGATACCGTCACCAGCGGCCCACGATAAGCAGGCTTAGCGGGCGTTCGCCGGGGTCTGTCCATACGACCTTGCGGCGCAGCCCTCCAGGACACGACTGTGCGGCGCAGGTACGGGCGGAGCCGTAGCAGATCCGCACAGAGCGGGCCGCAGCGGCCGGAACGCCCCGGACCGGGCGGCGCCAGGCTCTGCCCCCGGGCCGGGTTCACGGCCCCCGGCGAACTTCCAGGGGGGCTGTACTC
>JASHQP010000228.1 GCA_030039095.1 Streptosporangiaceae bacterium | reverse complement strand
ACCGACGCAAACTCCCGGAGGAAGTGATCATGGCCGACAGCGACGACCTCACCGAAGGCGCGCGGTTCCAGTCCCAGGTGGCCGCGCGGCCGCACGTGAACGAGCTCAAGGGCGCCGGGGCGCTGGACTGGGGCATGCAGAGCCGGCTGGCCCGCATTTTCCAGCCCAGCAGCAACCGCGCCGTCATGCTGGCGATCGACCACGGCTACTTCCAGGGACCGACCAGCGGCCTGGAACGGGTCGACCTGTCGATCGTGCCCCTGCTGGGCTTCGCCGACGCGCTGATGACCACCCGGGGAATCGTCCGCTCGACAATACCGCCTGTCTCTGGCACGCCCATCGTGCTCCGCGCCAGCGGTGGCCCCAGCATCCTCAAGGATCTGTCCAACGAGCAGGTCGCGGTCGCCATGGACGACGCGGTCCGGCTGAACGCCGCGGCCGTCGCCGTGCAGGTCTTCATCGGCAGCGAGAACGAGACCCAGTCCGTGCGCAACATGACCCGCCTGGTCGACGAGGGTCAGCGGGTCGGCATTCCGGTGCTCGCGGTCACCGCGGTCGGCCGCGAGCTCACCCGGGACGCGCGCTACCTGCGGCTCGCGGTCCGGATCTGCGCCGAGCTCGGCGCTCACATGGTGAAGACCTACTACTGCGCCGAGGGCTTCGACACCGTCACGTCGGCCTGCCCGGTGCCGGTCGTGATGGCGGGCGGGAAGAAGCTGCCCGAACTCGACGCGCTGACGATGGCGTATCAGGCCATCGACCAGGGCGCGGCCGGCGTCGACATGGGTCGCAACATCTTCCAGAGCGACCACCCCGTCGCCATGATCCGCGCGATCCGCGCGGTCGTCCACGAGGCAGTCAAACCGTCCCGCGCCTTCGAGGAGCTCGTACGGCCTGCCCTGGAGGGCACCTGAAGCGGAGCAGTACCCCCATCAAGGAGGCAAGACCATGGCCGAATCCACGACGTCAGCGGGCGTGAGCCCTCCTGGCAGTACCAGCCTGAAAAAGGGCGTGATCACGCTGCCCGGCGTGCTGATGCAGTCCGTCACCAGCATCGCGCCCGCGATCGCGGGGATGTTCACTATCCCGTTCATCGTCCTGAACGCCGGGATCGCCGCGCCGCTGGCCTACTTCGGCGCGTTCATCATCGCGCTGTTCCTCGGCTTCTCGCTGGCGCAGTTCAGCAGGCACCTGTCCTCGACCGGGAGCTACTACACGTTCGTCTCCCGGTCGCTCGGCGGGCGCTGGGGCTTCCTGGTCGCCTGGGTCTACCTGCTGTTCTACCCGGTGGTTATCGCGCAGGTCGGCTCCTTCATGGGGTCAACCCTGCAGTCGACACTGAAGGCCGAGTACAACATCAACTTCCAGTGGTGGTGGTTCATGGTCTTCTTGATCCTGTTCGTCGGCTACACGGGCTGGCGCGGGGTCGAGTTGTCCGTGCGCCTGCTGATCGTGCTCGGCATCGCCGAGGCGGTGATCGTGTTCGCGCTGGCCGTCAACGGCTTCGCCAGCCCCGGCCCCGGCGGGGTGAACCTGCACTGGCTGACGTTCAGCAACGCGCACGGCCTGTTCCTCGGCGTGGTGTTCGCGATCTTCGCGATCACCGGCTGGGACGCGGCAGCGCCCATCGCCGAGGAGAGCCGTGACCCCAAGCGCACGGTACCGCGGGCCGTGCTGGGCTCGATCGTGATCATGGGCGTGTTCCTGGTCCTCGTGTCCTGGGGCCAGACCAGCGGCTGGGGCACCGACCACCTGACCTCATTCGCCAACTCGGCACAGCTCCCGGCGTTCGTGCTCGGCCAGCGGTACTGGGGCGGCGCCTGGTGGATCGTGCTGCTCGCGCTGTTCAACTCCGCGATCGCGGTCTCGATCGCCGTCACCAACGCGTCGACCCGGTTCCTGTACGGCATGGCCCGCGCCAAGGCGCTGCCGTCGTTCCTGCTCAAGATCAATGACAAGTACCAGACCCCGTCCAACGCGGTGTTCGCGCAGACCGGCATCAACGTGCTGCTCGGCCTGATCCTGCCACTGATCATCGGTGTCACGAACGTCTACAACGTGACCGGCACCTGGTTCACATTCGCGCTGGCCTTCGTGTACATCGTCGCGAACGTCGGGCTCTACCTGTTCTACAAGCGGGAGCACGCGGACGAGTTCAGCGTGTGGAAGCACATCGTGGTCCCGGCCGTCGGGAGCATCGCGCTGATCGTGGTCGTCTACTACTCGGTCAACCCGCTGCCCGCCTGGCCCGTGTCGCTGGCGCCGTTCATCGTGCTGGCCTGGCTGGCGGTCGGCGTGATCGTGGTGTTCGCCGTGTACCGCGGCCGCCGGGCAGGCGACCTCAAGCTGGCCGGCGTCGCCATGGGCGAGGCCGTCGAGGAGGCGATCGAGGAGCGCACCCTCGTCACCCCCGGCGAGCTCCCGCCCCCGGGCGAAGACCGCTAGCGCTCGTCTGCGGCACGGGAGATCAAAGATCTAGGAGCCTTTGGGGCAGATGCTGCACGCAAGGCTCCTAGATCTTTTCTGGGAGTTACTGGTGGGGCTCCTGAGGCTGGTCGGCTGGCTGCTGGCCGTACCCAGGGTGCTGCGGGTACGTGGGCGGCTGGCCGTAACCGGGCGGCTGGCCGTAACCCGGCGGCTGGCCGTAACCGGGCGGCTGGCCGTAACCGGGCGGCTGGCCGTAGCCCGGCGGCTGGCCGTAACCCGGCGGCTGGCCGTAACCCATCGGCGGGGAGCCCATCCTGCGGTCGCGGAAGAACCGGACGACCATCAGGATCGGCAGGATGAACACGTAGAAGAAGATGAAGTAGTGCCCGCCCTTGAAGAAGAGCAGCAGGTAGAGGCCGTAGATCAGGAAAGCCGCTCCGAGGATGCCGTTCCAGATCCGCAGTACCCGGGACCGGCGGCTGCCGATGCCGGCCATGACGAGCATCACCACGCCGCTGACGATGAGGAACAGCTCATAGATGTGAAACACGTGGGCACCCCGCAGTCTGCACACGCCTTCCGTGCCTCGGAAGGTAAGGCATTGGACCACACGGCCGGGGACGTAGCAGGCCGATTTGCCCAAATGCGACCAATAGCGCCGGGTGGGCATGCCTCCGGAGCCCGCATCCACCAACGGGGTAACGCGTCAGCTAATAGCGCTGACGCGTTACCCCATACTGACTCGCTTCCCCGTTAGCCCGATCACGGACGCTGTTGGTGAGCGGGCTCGCGGCGGCGTTTTAGGCGCGGGCGGGCTCGTCGGCTTCCGGCAGGGGGAGCTCGGCTCTCCTGCGGGCGCGGTACGCGATTGCGCCAACGCTGACCCAGCCCACCGCGATCGAGAGCCAGAAGCTGACCAGGCGGTACGCGAGCGCCGCCGAGATCGCGGGAACGCGGGCGACGCCGTAGGCGGCGAGGATGACGGCGAGGCTGCCCTCGACGATGCCGAGCCCTCCGGGCACGATCGGCAGCGCGCTGGCGGCCTGGGCCGCACCGTAGGCCAGCAGCACGCCGCCCCACGGAACCTGGGCGTGAATGGCTCCGAAGCTGCAGATCAGGCACAGGAAATCGCACGCCCACACGCCGACGGCAATGGCGACGACCGTCACCGTCGACCGCGCGTCCAGCGGAATCTCCCGCATCCGCGCGAACGCGGCGTCGATGCGCGCGCAGCGGTCCTCCCGAGGGTGCCCGGTGACCCGCCGCGCAGTATTCACCAGCGCGCCGACCAGCCGCAGCACCAGGTCCCTGCGGATCAGAACCGCGAGCCCGCCGATGACGATCACGGCGCCGACCGCGACGACCCCAGCGCTGCCGACGCTGGCGCTGGCCAGCATCGCCACTCCCGCGCCGACCAGCAGCAGCAGCGCCATGCTGACCGCCTGCGCGATCAGCACCGTGAACACGCACCAGCCGGCGCTGGCTTCGCTCGCGCCGCGCCGGCGGTAGTAGCGGTACCGGTAGACGCACGACAGCGCGGGCCCGGCCGGCACGGTGTTCGCGATGGCCTCGTTGGCCAGGCTGAGCGCAACCAGGCCGGGCAGCGGCATCCGGGTGCCCGCGGCGTGCAGCACGCGGTGCTGCAGCAGGCCGAAGCCCGCCAGCGACGTGCCCTCGGCCAGCACCGACGCGACGATCCAGCCGACGGCGAGGTGGCGGAACTCGTGCCGCGCGGCCACCAGATCGCCTCGCTGGCCGAACAGAATGGCCATAACGGCGACGCCCAGGACCACGCCGATCACGTAGCGGACTACCGTTCCCGCGCTGCGCCTCGGCTCGGGTGCCGCGAGATCATAGGCCACAGTTTCAAATTAACCACCGTTGGTGGGAAAACGCGATGAAAACGGTCAAGGGGCCGTAACGCGGCGCGCGGCGGCGGTCTGGTCCGCCAGAGCGGGACGAGCCAGCGAGTGACGAGAGGGGCCGCAGGAGTGGCACAGGAATTCGGCGGCCGGATCGGCCGCGACTGGAGAGACTCGCAGCCTTGGTGGCCGCCCGAGCCCACCCCGCCGCCGGGCGCGCCCAGCGTGCTTCTCGTGGTGCTCGACGACGTCGGCTTCGCGCAGCTCGGCTGCTACGGCTCCGACATCGAGACGCCGGTTATCGACGGCCTGGCCGCCGGCGGGGTCAGGCTGGCGAACTTCCATACGACGTCGCTGTGCTCGCCTACCCGGGCGTGCCTGCTGACCGGCCGCAACCACCACCGCAGCGGCATGGGCAGGGTGGCCGACCTGGCCACCGGCTTTCCCGGCTACTGGGGCAAGCCGCCGCGTGAGAACGGCTACCTGTCCGAGGTGCTGCGCACGGCCGGCTACGCGACCTACGCCGTCGGCAAGTGGCACCTGTCGCCCGAGGACGAGACGAACATGGCGGCTTCGCGCGCCACCTGGCCGCTGGCCAGGGGCTTCGACCGCTGGTACGGCTTCCACGGCGGCGAGACGCACCAGTTCGTGCCCGCGCTGTACCACGACAACCACTCGGTCCGGCCGCCCGCGTCGATGCATGACGGCTATCACCTGACCGAGGACCTGGCCGACCACGCGATCGAGTTCCTCGCGGACCTGCGCGCCGTCGACCCGGGCAAGCCGTTCTTCCTCTACCTGGCGACGGGCGCCTGCCACTCGCCGCACCAGCCGCCGCCGCGCTGGCGGGAGCGCTACCGCGGGCGGTTCGACCTGGGCTGGGATGCCTGGCGCGAGCGGACGTTCGCCCGCCAGGTCTCAGCGGGCCTGATCCCGCCGGCGACGGCGCTGTCACCGCGGCCCGCCTGGGTGCCGGCCTGGGATTCTCTTGACGGGCCGGAACGGGCCGTCGCGGCGCGGTTCATGGAATGCTTCGCGGGATTCCTGTCGCATGCCGACGAGCAGGTCGGCCGGGTGCTCGGCTTCCTCGCGGACACCGGCGACCTCGGCAACACGATCGTGGTCGTGGTCTCCGACAACGGCGCCAGCGCCGAGGGCGGCGCAGACGGCTCGATCAACGACGTGCGCATGGTCAACCTCGACCCGGCGTCCCCAGAGGAGCTGTTTGCCAGAGTCGAAGAGATCGGCGGGCCGCTCACGCACAACAACTACCCGTGGGGCTGGACCATGGCCGGGAACACCCCGTTCCGGCGGTGGAAGCGAGAGGTGCACGAGGGCGGCGTGGCCGACCCGTGCATCGTCTCCTGGGCACGCGGGTCCCTGGACGGCGGCGCGATCCGCGGCCAGTTCACGCACGCGATCGACGTCGCACCGACGGTGCTGGAACTGGCCGGGCTCACCATCCCGGCCGAGATCGACGGGGTCGCGCAGAGCGCGGTCGACGGGGTGAGTTTCGGCTACCTGCTCGGCGACGGGGGCGGGCACGCCGCCGAGCGGCACACCACGCAGTACTTCGAGATGTTCGGGTCGCGGGCCATCTATCACAGCGGCTGGAAGGCGGTGACGTTCCACCCGGTCGGGCCGCTGTACGACGACCAGGACCCGAACGCCCCGTTCGAGGCGGACGAATGGGAGCTGTACCACGTCGCGGAGGACCTCTCGGAGACGCGGAACCTCGCGGCGCAGCGCCCCGAACTGCTGGGCCCGCTCGTCGACCTGTGGTGGGCGCAGGCGGAGCGCAACCAGGTGCTCCCGCTCGACAACCGGGTGCTGTGGGCCCTGGTGCACCCCAAACCCGATCACCGGCCGCCGCGCGAGGTGTACCGCTACTTCCCCGGCGCGGCCATGGTGCCCGAGCCGGTCGCCGTGAACGTGCGGAACCGCTCGCACGCGCTGATCGTCGACGTGACGATCCCGGAGTCCGGGCCCGCCGACGGCGTGCTGCTCGCGATGGGGTCGGCGCTGGGCGGCTGGTCGCTGCACATCCTCGGCGGCCGGGTTCGCTACGTGCACAACCTGTACGGCAAGGAGCGGCACACCGTCGAGTCGGCCGAGAGGGTCACGCCGGGCGAGCACCGCATCGAGTTCAGCTTCACCAAGCATGAGGGCCCGGGCGGCACCGGCGTGCTGGCCTGCGACGGGCGCGAGACCGGCCGGGCGCCCATTCCCCGGTTCACGCCGTCCGGGTTCAACGGCGTCGGCGCGGGGCTCACGTGCGGCTACGAGTGGGGGCCGGCGATCGGCACGGGCTACACGGCGCCGTTCCCGTTCCGCGGCACGATCCGCAGCGCCCGGGTGCAGACGCGCGGCCCCGTCGTCCGCGACCCGCTGGCCGAGCTCGAGGCCATCCTGTCCGAGCAATAGCGCGACCTGCCCCCGATCACGCCTCGTCGGGGATGCCCGCGGGCGGCACCGTGGCGGGCCGGGCGGACCTGCCGACGTCCGCCAGGTGGCGCAGCGCCTGGGCGTAGGAGCCGACGAGGCTGGCCTGGCAGTACGGCAGCCCGTGCTGCCGGCAGTATTCCATGATCAGGGGCTGGGAGCGGCGCAGCGCGGGCCGCGGCATCGACGGGAACAGGTGGTGCTCGATCTGGTAGTTGAGGCCGCCCATGGCGACGTCGGTGAGCCAGCCGCCACGGATGTTGCGGGACGTGAGCACCTGCCGGCGCAGGAAGTCGCTGCGGTCGGCAGCGCCCAGGATTGGCATGCCCTTGTGGTTGGGGGCGAAAGCGGCGCCAAGGTACACGCCGAAGAGTCCCTGCTGCACAAGGATGAACACGACGGCCCTCACCGGCGAGAGCACGAGGAACACCGCGGCGAGGTAGCCGAGGACGTGAGCGCCGAGCAGGGCCGCCTCCGCTGGCCTGGCGCGGGAGTCCCGGCGCGCCAGCGAGCGGATGCTCGCCACGTGAATGCTGAACGCCTCGCCGAGCAGCAGGGGGAAGAACAGACAGGCCTGGCGGCGAAGGAGCATGCGGCTCAGGCCCCGGCTGGCACGCGCCTGCGTTTCGGTGAACGCGAGCACGCGCATGGAGATGTCCGGGTCCGCATCTTCGGTATTCGGGTGAGCGTGATGGCGGTTGTGCTTGTCGACCCACCATCCGTAGCTGAGCCCGACGCCCAGATTGCCGAGCAGCACTCCGAGGATGCGGCTGGCGCGCCGGGAACGGGAGATCTGCCGGTGCCCGGCGTCGTGGCCCAGAAACCCGATCTGCGTGAACATGACGGCCAGGAACACGGCGACCGCGAGCTGCCACCACGAGTCGCCGACCAGCGCGAAGGCGGACCACCCGGCGGCCAGCAGGGCAGCCACGACCGCGATCCGCCAGGCGTAGCTCCAGCGGCGCCGCTTCAGCAACCCGGCCTGTTTCACGAGGCGGGACAGCTCGGCGTAGTCGGACAGGCGGCGGGGGTGTGGCGGCACCGTGGCAAGGGTAGGCCTCGCCGTCGTGGCCGCCGTCGGCGCGGGGGCCGCTTCTGCGTGGCGTGGCATCACACGTCTCCCGGGGGCACATCGTGGGCGGGCTGGTAGATGTGCCGCCAGGGTCCTGGGCGGCCTGCGCCCAGTTTGCCCGTGCGACCTGATCACGGGCTTAACGGAGTCTGTCCGCGGGCCGTGGGCTGGGTGAGGGAAAAGGCGCCCCGGCCGGCCCGGAGCAGGCGGACGGCTCGACACCCCACCTGCCCCCGGCGGATGGTCCGCGGGCGCGAGAGCATGGAGGCATGGAGGTGAGCAGGGCCGACGGCAGCGTGATCGCGGTCGAAGTGGCCGGCAAGCCGGACGGCGTGCCGGTTCTGCTGTGCCACGGGCTCGCCGATTCGCGGCTGTCGGCGCTCCAGCTCGATGAGGTTGCTGCGGAAGCAGGGCTGCGCGTGATCGCGCCTGACCGGCCCGGATCCGGCAGGAGCGACCCGCGCCCGCTGCGCTGTCTCGCGGACTGGGCGCAGGACGCCGCGCTGGTTCTTGATGAGCTGCGGGTCGGCTCCGCCGCCGTGGCGGGCATCTCGGCAGGCGGGCCGTTCGCGGCGGCGTGCGCGGCCGCGATCCCCGGGCGCGTCCGCAGCCTCACGCTGATCGCGGCGCTCGGGCCGCCCGACTGGCCCACTGCCGGGATGGCGGCCGGGGAGCGCCTGTCTCTCGAGGTGGCCCGGCGTGCCCCCGCGTTCGGCGGCTGGTTCCTCGGCCGCCTGGCCGTGCTGGCCCGGTCCAATCCGGTCCTGTTCCTGCGCGTCGCGACCAGCGAACTGCCCGATGCCGACCGCCGGGCGCTCGCCCAGCCCGCCATGCGTGAGGCTTTCCTCGGCAACTACGCCGAGGCGTTCCGCAACGACAGCCAGGGAGTTGCCCAGGACCTGCGCGTGCTCAGCCAGCCCTGGGGCTTCAGGCTCGGCGCGATCAGCGCGCCGACCTCGGTGCACCACGGGGAGGCGGACACCACGGTGCCGCCCGGGCATGCCCGGCGGTACGCCGAGGCGATACCCGGCGCGCGGCTTCACCTGTACCCCGGTCACGGGCATTTCTCGATCCTGGCGGCCGCCCGGCAGATGCTCGCGCCGCTCGCCGGATAGGAACGCGGCGCGGCGCCTCCCGGCCGCGCACTTGCGCCGGGGCCGGCGCGCTGCGGAGCAGCGGGGCATGGGTGATGATAGGGATATGTCGGCTGGGGAGTTCACGAATGCGCACCCGGCGCTGGCGGAGTTCTGGCATCCGGTGGCGCTGTCTTGCGACGTTGGCGAGGAGCCGGTCGCCGTCCGGCTGGCGGGCCAGGGCTGGGCGCTGGCCCGCATCGGCGGCACTGTCGTGGCGTTCGCCGACGCGTGCCCGCACCGGCGGGCCCGGCTGTCGGCGGGATCCGTCAGCGACGGCACGCTCCGGTGCATGTATCACGGCTGGCGGTTCACCGCCGACGGCCGGTGCGTGGACATCCCGGCGCTGGGGGACGCCGCGCAGATCCCGGCGCGCGCCGCGCTGCACCGCCCGGCCGAGGTCACCGAGCGTGACGGCCTGGTCTGGCTGGCCCCGCTGCCGCCGCGCGCCCCGCTGCCGGACCTGGAGCCCGGCGGGACGCTGGGCGGCGATGCCGTCGCGACCGTGCGGCTCCCGGTGCTGCGGGTGCAGGCCAACGCGGCGATGCTGATCGACAACTTCCTTGACGAGGCGCACCTGCCGTTCGTGCACGCCGCCACGATCGGCGGCGCGGGCCCGGAGCCCATCCCGCGTGCGGACGTCGCTCGCCGCGGCCTGGGGTTCACCGCGGTCCGCGAGCACACGTTCACGAACCTCACCGACCCGGCCGTCCGCGACGGTTCCCGGCCCGCGGTCCAGCAGCGCCGGATGACGTACCGGTACCAGGCACCGCTGGCCGCGACCCTGCTGCTGGAGTTCCTCGACGCCGAGGGGTGGCAGTTCCTCACGTTCGTCGTCGCGCCAGAGGACGAGCGGACCTGTGCCGTATACCAGACCGTGACCGGTCCTGGCCTGGCCGACCCGGAACAGGCGGACAGCGCGGCAAAGTACGAGATGACGATCTTCGAGGAGGACCTGGACCTGCAGCGGCGGGCGCTGTCCGGCCTGGAGTTCCCGCTCGACCCGGCGGCCGAGCTGCACACCAGGGCCGACCGGATCTCGGTGGAATTCCGCCGGGTGCTCGCGTCCGCCGTCGGCGCCCCGGCGGCCTAGCCGGAGCCGCCGCACCGGAAGCGGGCCGGCAGTGAGAGGTCAGCGGCGAGAGAGCATGCGCTCGAGCAGCGCCGCCAGACGGCGGCCCTCGGCCGGGGTGAGCGCGCCGGTCATGGGCGACAGGGACCGTGCGACCTCGGCTACGCCGCGTTCGGCTAGCCGCATCCCGCTCGGCGCGAGGAACACGTCCACGCCGCGGCCGTCGTGCGGGTTGGGCGCGCGCTGCAGGAGGCCCCGCTTCTCGGCGCGGTCGACCAGGCCGGAGACGGTCGACTTGTCCAGGCCGAGGTAGTTCGTCAGCTCGCCCATCTTGATGCGCCGGTCGCGGAGGATGGCGAGCATACGCAGCTGGGTCAGGGAGAGGTCGTGCTCGGCGGCGATCCTGTTGAGCACGGCCATGGTGGCGAACGACGTCATGACGAGGGCATCGATCAGCTCCTGCTGGCTGGCTGCGGCCGGCGCGGCTTCCGAATCGGTGGGTGCCATGCAGGGAGCCTACTTGACCTAGTTGGTATTCACAACTATTCTCGTTGGTATTACAAACTAATCTTGGAGGTCATGATGAAAGCCGCAGTCGTTTCAGCATTCAATGCACCGCCCAGCTACGGGGACTTCCCCGACCCAGCACCGGCCGGTGACGGCGAAATCGTCGTCGATGTGCTCGCGGCCGGGCTCCATCCGCGCGTCCGGTCGCAAGCCAACGGGTCGCACTACACCAGCACCGGCGAGCTGCCGCTGGTACCCGGGGTCGACGGCGTGGGGCGCGGCAGCGACGGCGCGCTTCGCTATTTCGCCCTGGACGACACGACTCTCGGCTCCATGGCCGAGCGGACCGTCATCGACGCGCGCCGCAGCGTGGTCCTGCCCGAGGACACCGACCCCGTCGCGGTGGCAGCCGCGATGAACCCGGCGATGGCATCCTGGGTGGCGCTGCGCCAGCGGGTCCAGTTCCAGGCCGGGCAGAGCGTGCTCGTGCTCGGCGCCGGCAATGCCGGTCAGATCGCCGTCCAGGTCGCGAAGCTGCTGGGCGCGAGCCGGGTCGTCGTCGCGGGGCGGCTTCACGCCGGGGTGGCGGCCGGGCTCCGAGCGGCCGGAGCGGCCGAAACCGTGTCGCTCGACGCCGAACTCGACGTCGCTGCCAGGCGGATCGGCGAGATCGCGAGCGACGTGGACGTGGTGCTCGACTACCTGTGGGGTGAGCCCGCAGCCGCCGCGATGGCCGCCATCATCAGCGCCCGCGCCGACCGGGGTAAGCCGCTCACCTGGGTCCAGATCGGCTCTGTCGCCGGCCCGACCGCGGCGATCCCGTCGGCCGCGCTGCGCGCAGCCCGGCTGACGGTCATCGGCAGCGGCCAGGGATCGGTCGGTGGGCACGAGTACCTCGCCGAGCTTCCGGCCCTGGCCGAGGCGATCACCGCGGGCAGGATCGACGTCGACGCCAGGGCCGTGCCGCTTGCCGACGTCGAGCAGGCGTGGGCCGACACCGGCGCATCCCATCGGATCGTCCTCACCCCACAGCCGTGAGACGGGGTGGATGCCGGGCGGCCGGCGGACCCTGGCAGTCTGTGGGGATGCTGACCGCCAGTCTTATGGAGATCTGCCCGGATGAACGCGTCTGACGTTGCCCTTCCTGACCGTGCCCGTGTCGTCGTCATCGGTGGTGGCGTGATCGGCACCTCGGTCGCCTACCACCTCGCGCACCTGGGGTTCGGCGAGGTGCTGCTGCTGGAACGCGACCGGCTGACCTCCGGCACCACCTGGCACGCTGCCGGGCTGATGGCCACCTTCGGCTCGACCTCGCAGACGTCGACCGAGCTGCGGAGGTACACCTGGGATCTCTACGCGAGGCTGGAGGCGGAGACCGGCCTCGCGACCGGCCTGAAGCAGTGCGGGCTGATCGAGCTCGCCATCGAGCCGGGCCGGCTGGAGGAGTACCGGCGGGTTGCCGCGTTCAACCGGCTGTGTGGCGTGGAGGTGCACGAGATCTCGCCGGGCGAGGTCGCCAGCCTGTTCCCGCTGGCCCGGGTCGACGACGTGCTGGCCGGCTTCTACATCCCCGCCGACGGCAGGGTCAACCCGGTCGACGTGACGATGTCGCTGGCCAGAGGCGCCCGGATGAAGGGCGCCCGGATCATCGAGGGCGTCGCCGTCACCGGCTTCCTGCGCCACGGCGGCGCCGTCACCGGAGTCCGCACCACGCGCGGCGACGTCGAGGCCGAGTACGTGGTCAACTGCGCCGGCATGTGGGCGCGGGAACTGGGCGAGCTGGCCGGGGTGAGCATCCCGCTGCAGGCCGCGGAGCACTACTACCTGCTGACCGAGCCGATCGAGGGGGTGGACGGCAGCTGGCCGGTGCTGGAGGACCCCGCCAACTACGGCTACTACCGTGAGGAGGGCGGCGGGCTGATGCTCGGCCTGTTCGAGCCGGTCTGCGCGCCGTGGCGGGTAGCCGGGGTCCCGGTGGGCTTCTCGTTCGGCGAGATCACCCCCGACTGGGACCGGATGGCGCCGTACCTGGAGCACACGATCTCCCGGGTGCCGGTGGTCGAGCAGACCGGGATCAAGAAGCTGTTCTGCGGCCCGGAAAGCTTCACCCCGGACCTGCAGCCCATCGTCGGCGAAGCGCCGGAGCTGAAGAATTACTTCGTCGCCGCCGGGCTGAACTCGATCGGCATCCTGACCGGCGGCGGGGTCGGCCGTGCGGTCGCGCAGTGGATCGCCGACGGGCGTCCTGACATCGACGTGACCGGCATCAATATCGACCGGCTGCACCGCTACCAGGCCAACCCCGAGTACCGGGCGACCCGCACTGTCGAGTCGCTGGGCCTCGTGTACCAGACCCACTACCCGGGCCGGCCGGTGCGGACGGCCCGCGGCGCGAAGGTGTCGCCGGTGCACGCGCGGCTGGTGGCGCAGCGAGCCTACTTCCGCGACGTCAGCGGCTGGGAAGGCGCGGACTGGTACGCGCCCGAGGGCGCCGAGCCGGAGGCCGGCCCGCTGTCGTGGGGGCGGCCGGACTGGTTCGGCTACTGGGAGGCCGAGCATCACGCCACGCGCACCGGCGTGATCGTGATGGACATGGCCTTCATGGCCAAGTTCGCCGTGCAGGGCCGCGACGCCGGGCGGGTGCTGGAGCGGGTCTCGGCGAACCGGGTCGACGGCCCGCCCGGCCGGATCACCTACACCCAGTGGCTCAATCCCGCCGGCACGCTGGAGGCCGACCTCACGGTGACCAAGCTGGCCGACGACCGGTTCTGGGTCGTCGCCTCCGACACCGCCCACCGGCACGCGGAGACCTGGCTGCGCCGCCACATCGGCGACGCCCACGCCTTCGTCAGCGACGTGACCTCGGGCTACGCGCAACTGAACATCCAGGGCCCGCGGTCGCGGGAGCTGCTCGCCACGGTGACCTCCGCGGACGTGTCCAGCGAGGCGTTCCCGTTCCGGGCGGCGAAAGAGATCGACATCGGGTTCGCCCGGGTGCTCTGCATCCGGATCACCTACCTGGGCGAGCTGGGGTACGAGCTGTACATCCCGGCCGAGCAGGCGGTGCACGTGTACGACCGGCTGGTGTCGGCCGGGCGGGCGGTGGGGCTGCGCCACGCCGGCCTCAAGGCCCTCGCCAGCCTGCGGATGGAGAAGGGCTACCGCGACTACGGCCACGACATCGACAACACCGACACCGTGCTCGAGGCGGGCCTCGGCTTCGCGGTCGCGCTGGACAAGCCCGGCGGCTTCATCGGCCGCGACGCGGTGGCAGCCCAGAAGGCGCGCGGTCCGCTGACCCGGCGGCTGGTCCAGGTGCTGCTGACCGATCCCGAGCCGCTCATGTTCCACGCCGAGGTCGTCCGCCGCGACGGCAGGCCCGCCGGGTACATCCGCTCCGCGTCCTACGGGTTCACCCTCGGCGGCGCGGTCGGGCTGGCGATGATCGATGCGGACGAGCCCATCAGCCAGGCCTACCTGGACGCCGGCGAGTGGACCGTGCAGATCGGGGACGCGCTCTACCCGGCCGCCGTGTCCCTGCGCCCGATGTATGACCCGCGGAACGAGCGGATCCAGATGTAGGTCATCAGCTGAGCGGGATGCTGCTGCCGGGAACGGGGGTCAGTGGCTGGCCCGTGACCGGCCAGCCGGAGGGCAGCCAGACGAGCGGCCGGACCTGCACACGGTGATGGGCGCCGTGATGGGCTCTGCCCGGCCTTCGCGGCGGTGGTCAG
Organism: Streptosporangiaceae bacterium; assembly: GCA_030039095.1. Next base: position 2,296 of record JASHQP010000228.1, on the reverse strand, counting down.
GAGCGCGCGGGCGCGCGGCGGGCCGGGCTCTTCCAGCGGCCGGAGGACCGGGAGAGCCAGGCGACCGGGACCGAGTAAAGGGCGATCGCGGCGTCCACGATCCGCAGGACCGGGAAGAACACGCCGACGAGCAGCAGCCGCGGCCGCCGCTCGATCAGCGCCACCGCGCAGGTGAGCAGGTAGTCGGGCAGCAGCACGCCGAACAGCACGGTGGTCAGCCGCACGTGCGCGGACACGGCGTGGTAGGTCCCGGTGAACCAGGGCCAGGTGGCCGCGTTCCCGGCCAGTTCCGGCACCGCGAGCACCAGCAGGATGAACGGAAGCAGCGCGAACAGCAGACTGGAGGTGACGAGTTCCAGCAGCAGCAGCGCGAGCATGGCCGTGAACAGGTTCGCCCGGGGCGGGTGCCGCCGGACCGTCTGCCAGAGCCCGACCGCCCACCGCTTGGTCTGCCGGACGTAGTCACCGAAGTTGTCCGGGTCCTGGGTGACGGCGACCGCGCCGAGGGTGAAGCCGACCTTGCCGAGCCGCTTCTGGTAGACCTCGAACGTCATGTTGAAGTCCTCGATGACGAGCCCCGGCGGGTTCATCTCGATGTGCGGCAGCACCCGGGTCCGGTACACGCTGGCGAAGCCCGGGACGATCGGCGTGGCGTTGGACCGCAAATAGGTCTGGCCGAACTTGAGCGCCCGCTGGCCGACGGCGTAGATCCTCGTGCGGTGGCCCACGAGCACGTTCCCGCCGGGCGACAGCTTGCGGTCCCGGGCGGTGCGCACGCAGCCGGCCACGGCGACGACGTCGGGGTTGGCGAACATGGGCAGCGCCGCGGCGAAGTAGCCCGGCTGCACCCGGGTGTCGGCGTCCAGCAGCATCACCAGTGCGAAGCGCCGGACCAGGCCAAACCGCTCGATGGCCTCTTGCAGGGCCCCGGCCTTGCCGACGTTCGTCGCGGTCTCGATCACCCGGGCGCCCGCGCCCCGGGCGATCGCAGCCGTCGCGTCGGTGGAGGCGTCCGACACCACGTGCACGTTCTGCCGGGGCACCAGGGCCATGATCGAGCGCAGGCTCTCCCCGATGACCAGTGCCTCGTTGTGCGCGGGGATCAGCACGGCCACATCGGCCACGGTGAGCTGGCCATCGTGCGAGGACGCGGCGGGCACGGGCGCGAGGGCCGCACGCGGTCGTGGCCGGCGCGTTCCCGACTCGACGAGCCTGACCAGCCCGATCACACCCCACAGCGCGAAGTTCGCGCCGAGCAGCAAGATCGCGAGCGCCCACCACGGCATCACGACGACGACCTCGCCGGGGACGCAGCGCGCGGCCCGGAGACCGGCAGCACCTGCCGCAGCGCGGCCCAGGTGCCGGTGTCCTCGTCGCCGAACATCCACAGGTAGACGCCGCCGATCCCGGCGCCCTGGGCGACGGCGAACTTGGCCCGCGAGCTGGCCGCGTTCTCGAACCACACCGTATGCTTGCGGCCCGCCGCGTCGGTGTAGCCGAACCACGGAGCCTGGGCCTGGGTGTCGTAACGCGGAGCAGTGTGGTACTCCCGCGATAGCCGGAGCGCCTGCAGCCAGCTGATGACCGAACCGTGTCCGCCGGACCAGTCGTAGCCGAAGAGCGGGATCCCGAGCACGATCTTGCCGGCGGGGATCTGCGTCTTGGCGTAGCGCAGCACGTCGCGCAGCCAGCCGACCGGTGCGATCGGGCCGGGTGCGGAACCGGCCCAGTGGTAGTCGTAGCCCATCAGCCGCACCTGGTCGGCGACCTTGCCGATCGCGCGGTAGTCCTGCGCGACGTTGGCCGGCGAGCCGCCCGCGTCGCTGGTCTTGGCGAACAGCGCGACCGAGAGCAGCTTTCCCCTGGCGTGCAGGGCCGCTGCCAGGCCGTCGCAGAACGCGGTGAAGTCCTGCCGGTCACCGGCCCGCAGCTGCTCGTAGTCGATGTCGATGCCCGCGTAGTCGTTCGCCTCGACCAGCCGGACGATCTCGTCGATCTGCCGGGCCATCAGCTCCGGGCTGTGCAGCATCCGGGCCACCGGCCGGTAGGACCACTGCCCGCCGGTGACGTTCGCCAGGCTCGGCACGATCCGCATGCCCGCCGCGCGCAGCTTGCCGATGTCGGCGCTGACCGCCGCCGCCTGCCCGGGCCCGTACTGGGTGGCGATCTGGCCGGAGCTGTCGAGACCGTAGATCCAGGGTGAGACCTCGGTGACAGCCCGCCGGTTGGCCAGCACGGCCGCCGTCGCTTGCTGGATGTTCCAGTACGGCACCGAGGCCACCACGACCCGGGGCCG
>JASHQP010000227.1 GCA_030039095.1 Streptosporangiaceae bacterium | reverse complement strand
CCGGCCGCCCGCCCGGCCAGCGGCAGCACGCCCGTCACGTCCGCCGCCGCCGCCGCGCCGGCCAGCGGGCCGTAGCTGGCGATCGTCCAGGACCCCATGGACAGCGGTGACGTGGGCTTGAAGACCCGCAGCATGTTCAGGAACCGGGCCGGCCGGCCGAGATCGTGGATCAGGGCCGCCAGGCTGCCGAGCACCCCGACGCCGGCGGTGACCCTTCCCGCCCGCGCCAGCCCGGGGCGCCCGGTCAGGTCCGCGGCCGCCGCGAGCACCGAGGACGCGCCGGACAGCCCGCCGAGGAAAAGGTACAGCGGAACGTCCGGGGTCTTCCAGGCTGGCTCCTTGATGACCGGCCTGCCGTAGTACGACTCGAACCCGGCCTCCGGCCCGGCCTGCGGCGCCGGCCCGCTCACGGCCGCCTCCCGGCGAACGATCCCAGCACGCCGGCCAGTACCGCGGCGGCGGCCGCGGCGGCGTAGCCCCACATCCGCGGCAGGTCCCGGGTGGTCACGACCGGGTCCGGGGGCAGGCCGTAGACCTCCGGCCGGTCGAGCAGCAGGAAGAACGCGCCGGTGCCGCCGACGCCGTCGGCCGGGTCCTCGCCGTAGAGCTGGGCCCGCCGCTCACCGTCGGCCTGGAGCTGGGCGAGCCGGGCCGCGGCGCGCTCCCGCAGTTCGTCAACCGGGCCGTACTGGATCGACTCGGTCGGGCACGCGGTCGCGCAGGCCGGCATCAGCCCTGCCGTGGTCCGGTCATAGCACAGCGTGCACTTGAACGCGCCGCCGTTGTCGGCGCGTTTCTCGATCACGCCGTAGGGGCAGGCCGGGACGCAGTAGCCGCAGCCATTGCACACGTCGTCCTGGACGATGACGGTGCCGTCCTCCGTGCGGATCAGCGCGCCGGTCGGGCAGACGTCCAGGCAGGCCGCGTGGGTGCAGTGCTTGCACACATCGGAGGCCATCAGCCACCGCAGGTCATCGCCGGCCGGCTCCGGCGCTCCGGCATCGCTGGGTGCACCGGGCCCGGACAGGACGGTCGCGGGCTGCTCGACGAACTTGACGTGCCGCCAGGTGCTGGCGCCCAGCGCTCCGGTGTTGTCATACGAGCTCCCGAGCAGGCTGATGCCATCCTCTGGGAGCATGTTCCACTCCTTGCACGCCACCTCGCACGCCTTGCAGCCGATGCAGACCGAGGTGTCGGTGAAAAAGCCCATCCGGGGCGGCGGCTCGGCGTAGCCGGCGTCGCCCGCGACGTCGGGAAGCGGGCCGTAGAGCCGGCCGGCCAGCCTTTCGTGCTCATCCATCAGCGTCCCCTTCCGGATCGATTCCGGCACGCCGCCGGTAGTCCGCGACCAGGTCCAGGAGCGCCGGCCCGCGGGGACGGCGGCCGGGGCGGATGTCGCAGGTGGCGACCTTCGATTCCTGGATGTAGACGTTCGGGTCCAGCACCATTGACAGCAGGTCGTTGGCCGAGTCACCGGTGGAGACGCCGCGCTGGCCCCAGTGGTACGGCAGCCCGATCTGGTGCACGGCCCGGCCCTGCACGGTCAGCGGGATCATGCGCTCGGTGACCATCACCCGGGCCTCGACCGCGGTACGGGCGGTGATGATCGTCGCCCAGCCCATGTGCTCCAGCCCGCGCTCGGCTGCGAGTTCCGGCGACACCTCACAGAAGAACTCCGGCTGCAGCTCGGCCAGGTACGGCAGGGTCCGGCTCATCCCGCCGGCCGTGTGGTGCTCGGTCAGCCGGTAGGTGGTGAACACGTACGGGAACACCTCCGAGGCCGGCGGATTGTACGGGTTCTCCGCGCGCTGGTAGCGCCGCCGGGCCGGGTCCAGCTGCCGGTCGTAGACCATATTGCGGAACGGCGACTCGGCCGGCTCGTAGTGCGCGGGCAGCGGCCCGTCGGCCAGCCCGGACGAGACGAACAGCGCCGCCTTGCCGTCGCGCTGCATGATGAAGGCGTCGGTTCCGGCCAGGGCGTCAGGGCCGGTCGCCCCCTCCGGCGGCTCGTAGGACGGCGGTTTGGTCAGCTCCACGTCCGGGTTGTCGTGCCCGGTCCACTCGCCATGTCCGGCGTCCCACCACACGTAGGCCTTGCGCTGGCTCCACGGCCGCCCTTCCGGGTCGGCGGAGGCGCGGTTGTACAGGATGCGCCGGTTGGACGGCCAGGCCCAGCCCCACTCCGGTGCCACCCAGCTCTGCTCCCGCCACGGCTTGCGGCGGGTGGTCTGGTTGACCCCGCCGGCGTAGCAGCCGCAGTAGATCCACACCCCGCACCGGGTCGAGCCGTCATCGCGCAGCTCGGTGTAGGAGGACAGCGCGCCGCCGTCGGCGCCGGTCCCGTTGATCTCGGCCAGCACCGCTTCCGCCGACGGCTCAGCCAGATCCCCCGCCACCGGGTACTCCCAGGCGAGGTCCAGTACCGGCCGGTCCGCCGGATCGCCCGAGCCGGCCAGCTTCTCCCTGATGCGCCGGCCGAGATGGTAGTAGAACCACAGTTCGCTGCGGGCGTCGCCGGGCGGCTCGACGGCCTGGTGGTGCCACTGCAGCATCCGCTGGGTGTTGGTGAACGTGCCGTCCTTCTCGGTGTGCGCGGCGGCGGGCAGGAAGAACACCTCGGTGCCGATCTCGGTCGTGCTCAGCTCACCGGTCTCGATCTCGGGAGCGTCCCGCCAGAACGTCGCGCTCTCGATCAGCTGCAGGTCGCGCACGACCAGCCAGTCCAGGTTCGCCAGGCCGAGCCGCTGCATCCTGGCGTTGGCCGAGCCGACTGCCGGGTTCTCGCCGACCAGGAAGTAGCCCTTGCACGTCCCGTCGATCTGCGCACCGACGGTCTGGTAGGTGCCGTGATCGCCGGTTATCCGGGGCAGGTAGCCGAAGCACCACTCGTTGCCCGCGGTCGCCGCGTCGCCGAACCACGCCCGGAGCAGGCTGACCGTGTAGGACCGGAACGGCCCCCAGAACCCGGCCGGCTGCTGGCCGGCGCTGACGTAGGCATCCAGGTCGTCCTGCCCGGCGCGCGGCATCGGCAGGTAGCCCGGCAGCAGGTCGAACAGCGTGGGCACGTCGGTCGAGCCCTGGATGGAGGCATGTCCCCGCAGCGCCATGATCCCGCCGCCGGGGCGGCCCATGTTGCCCAGCAGCGCCTGCAGGATCGCGGCCGTGCGGATGTTCTGCACCCCGTCGGTGTGCTGGGTCCAGCCGACCGAGTACACCACGGCGCCCGTGCGCTCCCGGCCGGAGTTGCGGGTCACCGCGTCGGCGACCGCGGCGAATGCCTGCCGCGGCACCCCGCACACCTGCTCGACCAGCTCGGGGGTGTAGCGGGCAAAATGCCGCTTCAGCACCTGCAGAACGCAGCGCGGGTGCTCCAGCGTCTCGTCCCGCTCGCCGGTCAGCCGCCAGCTCGCCGGGTCGTAGCGGCCGGACTGCTCGTCCCAGCCGGAGAACAGCCCGTCAAGCTCCTCGGTGTCGCGGAAATCCTCCGGCACCAGCGCCGCCGCGTTGGTGTAAGGGACGATGTAGTCCTTGAAGTAGTGCTCCCCGGACAGCACGTGGTTGACCAGCGCGCCCAGGAACACGATGTCGCTGCCGGCCCGGATCGGGACATGCCGGCTGGCAAGCGCCGAGGTCCGGGTGAACCGGGGATCCACGTGGATGACCGTCGCGCCGCGCAGCTTGGCCTCCACCACCCACTGGAACGCCACGGGATGGTTCTCCGCCATGTTCGAGCCCATGATGACGATGCAGTCGGAGTTGACCAGGTCACGCGGGAAGGTGGTGGCCCCGCCGCGGCCGAAGCTAGTCCCCAGACCGGGAACGGTGGCGGAGTGTCATATCCGGGCCTGGTTCTCGATCTGGATCGCGCCCAGCGCGGTGTAGAGCTTCTTCATGAGGTAGTTCTCCTCGTTGTCGAGGGTCGCTCCTCCGAGGCTCGCGAAGCCCAGCGTGCGGCGCAGCGGATGCCCGTGGGCGTCCGCTTCCTCCCAGGTGGCCTTTCTGGTCGCTATCACCCGGTCGGCGATCATGTCCATCGCCCGGTCGAGGTCCAGGTGCTCCCAGGCAGCGGAGTACGGCCGGCGGTACAGCACCCGTGTCTGCCGTGTCGGCGAGGTCACCAGCTGCTTGCTGGCCGACCCCTTCGGGCACAGCCGGCCGCGGCTCACCGGCGAATCCGGATCGCCCTCGATCTGGGTAACCCGGCCATTCTTGACGAAAACCAGCTGCCCGCACCCCACCGCGCAATACGGGCATACCGAACGGGCCACGCCGTCGGCGGACCGCGTCCGTGACACGAGCCCGTCGGTCCGCCGGGACCGGGCCGCCGCGCCGCGGCCGAGATCGTCGCGGCCCGTGAACTGCCGGTAGACCGGCCAGCGTCCAATCCAGGTTCGCAGCGCCATGACTTCCCTTTATACCAACCCGACCTTGCAGTTTGCTTGCGCTCGTGCCTGGGACGAGCCGTCCGCCGTGCCGGCGTCGAGGGCCGCCGCCCGAACCCGGCCCGGTGCGGTCCGGGGCGCTGTCGAAGAAGCGCAGCAGTTCCACCGGGAACGGCATGACCAGGGTGCTGTTCTTCTCGGCCGCGACCTCCACAACGGTCTGCAGCAGCGGCAACTGCAACGCGGCCTGGTCGGCGGGGCTGGATCGCCCACGTCGGAACGCCCGGCCTGGCTCTGTAATAACTCAAGTTATATTGTTATTATAGTGCTGATGGATCTTTACGCCACACATGGGCCGCCAGCAGGGTGCCTGCAATCCATAGCAAACGCCGGGCTCGCGCCGCGCCCATCAGCAGGGCATGAACCCGTCGCCGGGTCTTCATTTTTAATCGAGAGTATGGTTGAAACCATCGTGACTGGACAGGCAAGCGTCTGGAGGGCAGCGATGATCACGAGAACCAAGCGGCTCATGGGCGCGAGGTGAGCCCGGCATCGCCGGCCGGCCTTGCTCCGCCCGCCGCCCCGCCGCGATACCGCAAGGGCTCGGTGCTGGCGGACTGGCTGTCGACCACCGACCACAAGGTGATTGGTCACCTGTACCTGATCACGTCGTTCGGGTTTTTCATGATCGCCGGCCTGATGGCAATGATCATGCGGACGCAGCTGATGGGCCCGGACAACCGCATCGTGTCCGACCAGCAGTACAACGAGCTGTTCACCATGCACGGCGCGATCATGCTGCTGCTGTTCGCCACGCCGCTGTTCATCGGGTTCGCCAACGAGATCATGCCGCTGCAGATCGGCGCCCCCGATGTCGCGTTCCCGCGGCTGAACCTGCTCAGCTACTACTTCTTCGTCCTCGGGGGCCTGATCCTGCTGGCGAGCTTCCTGACCCCCGGCGGCGCACCGGGGTTCGGCTGGTACGCCTACTCGCCGCTGACCAGCGAACTGTACTCACCCGGGGTCGGCGGCGATATGTGGATCATGGGCCTGGTGCTGTCAGGGCTGGGCACGATCCTGGGCGGGGTCAACTTCGTCACCACGATCATGTGCATGCGCTGCCCGGGCATGACGATGTTCCGGATGCCGATTTTCACCTGGAACGTGCTCGTCACGTCCATCATGGTGCTGGTCGCGTTCCCGGTGCTGGCCGCCGCGCTGATCGTGCTGGAGATCGACCGCAAGCTCGGCGCGCAGGTGTTCAGCGCCTCCAGCGGCGGCGCGATCTTGTGGCAGCACCTGTTCTGGTTCTTCGGCCACCCCGAGGTCTATATCGTGGCGATCCCGTTCTTCGGGATCGCCACCGAGGTCCTGCCGGTGTTCTCGCGCAAGCCGCTGTTCGGCTACAAGGGCATGGTCGCCGCGACGATCGGGATCGCCGGGCTGTCGATGACCGTGTGGGCGCACCACATGTTCACCACCGGTGCCGTGCTGCTGCCGTTCTTCTCCCTGATGTCGTTCCTCATCGCGGTGCCGACCGGGATCAAGTTCTTCAACTGGACCGGCACGATGTGGCGCGGCGCTCTCACCTTCGAGGCACCGATGCTGTTCGCGATCGGGTTCATGGTCAGCTTCCTGCTCGGCGGGCTGACCGGGGTGCTCCTCGCCTCACCGCCGCTGGATTTCGCGGTCAGCGATACCTATTTCCTCGTCGCGCACTTCCACTACGTGCTGTTCGGCACCGTGGTGTTCACCATGTTCTCCGGGTTCTACTTCTGGTGGCCGAAGTGGACCGGAAAGAAGCTGAACGAGACGCTCGGCAAGTGGCACTTCTGGACGCTGTTCCTCGGCTTCCAGATGACGTTCCTGGTCCAGCACTGGCTCGGGCTGATGGGCATGCCACGCCGGGTCGCGAACTACCCGTTCCTGCCGCACCTGGCCACCACGCTCAACGACATCTCTTCCATAGGATCATTCATTCTCGGCTCCTCCACGTTCATCTTCCTCTACAACGTCTACTGGACCTGGAAGTTCGGCGAACGGGTTCCAGAGGGCATGGAAGACCCGTGGGGATTCGGCAACTCGCTGGAATGGGCGACGACGTGCCCGCCGCCGCGGCACAACTTCACCCGCATCCCGCGGATCCGCTCAGAGCGGCCCGCGTTCGACCTGCACTACCCGCACATCCCCTCCGGCCGCCCGCCCGCGGCGCATCGGCCGGAGCAGCGGGTGGGGCGGCGTCAGTAGCTGGCGCCGATGTGACGGAACGGGTCGCCGTGCGGCTGGTACACGGCGGAGGTGGTGGCCCGGACCTGCGCGACCCGTAGCGGCTGCCCAGTCACGGTGCGGATTCGAGTGGCGTCCCCGACGGCCGGAGCACGTACCACAGGCCGCCGTTCATGTCGAGCCTCTGACCGGTGGCCTCTCCGGGCCGGGTATCTCCCGCGTAGGTGTACAGCGGCCACCCGTGGTAGGTGACCACGCGCCCGCCGGATGGATCCGGATCGGAACCGAGCAGCGCCGCGCGCACGCCCGGGCCGGCCTTCGGGGCCGTCCCGGCCGGAAGCATCACCGGCGGCCACGCCGCGGCGCAGCCTCCGGTGCAGGTCACCTTCTGCCGCGCGTCGGGCACGAACATGTACAGCGCGTAGCCCCGGCCGTTCACCAGCACGGTGCCGACCCCCGGCAGCCGCTTGGCCGCGATCACCGGCGGGCCGGCTGCCGGGTCGCCGGAGGTCCCGGCCGACGTGCCGCACCCGGCCACGGCCAGTCCCGCCGCGACCAGGAACGCGACCAGGCCACGGCGGGCCAGCCGCGCCCGAGCACGCTGGCCCCGCCTGTCAGTGGCTGATGTCACCAGAAGCATCCTTTCTTCTCTTCTTCTCTGCGGCCCCGTTGCCGCCATCGGCCTGCGTCCGGCGGCCGTCACACGGCCGCCCGCTGCGCAGGCCGCGGCAGGCCCGCCGTGGCCTGGGTCGGGCCCTGTGACCGCTCGGCCAGGACCGCGGCGATGTCCGTGAGCTGCCGGGCTGCCGGTGAATCCGGGTCGGACAGCACCACGGGCATGCCGCTGTCGCCTGCCTCGCGCAGCCGCATGTCGATCGGCACCTGGCCGAGCAGGGGAACGCGCGTTCCGGTGACGCGGGCCAGGGCCGCCGCGACGGCCTCACCGCCGCCGGTGCCGAATACCTCGAGCCGCTCGCCGCAATGCGGGCAAGCCAGGTACGACATGTTCTCGATCACCCCGGCCACGTGCTGGCGCAGTTGCGCCGCCAGCGAGCCAGCCCGCTCCGCCACCTCGGCCGCAGCGGCCTGCGGCGTGGTGATCACGAGCAGTTCCGAGCCTGGGACAAGGTGCGCGGCCGAGATGGCCACGTCGCCGGTTCCCGGCGGCAGATCCAGCAGCAAGATGTCCAGGTCTCCCCACCAGACGTCGGCGAGGAACTGCTCGAGGAACTTGTGCAGGATCGGCCCGCGCACCGGTATGGCCTCGTTGCCGTGCTTCATCATCCCGGCCGAGATCGCCCGTACCCCATGGGCCACCGGCGGCATGATCATGTTCTCGACCTGCGTGGGCCGCGCGGTCGTGCCGAGCATCCGGGGCACGGAGTGGCCGTAGACGTCGGCATCGAGCAGGCCGACCCGCTGGCCGGCCGCGGCGAGGGCGGCGGCCAGGTTCACGGTGACCGACGACTTGCCGACGCCGCCCTTTCCGCTGGCCACCCCGTAGACACGGGTCGGCGTTCCGGCGCGGGCGAACGGGATGTCCCGGGCGGGCCTGCCGCCTCGCAGCCTGGTCTGCAGGGCGCGGCGCTGCTCGTCGCTCATCACGTCGAGCTCGACCCGTACCCGCGAGACGCCGGGCAGCGCGCTGACGGCCGAGCTGACATCGCGGGTGATGGTCTCGCGCAGCGGGCAGCCGGCGACGGTCAGCCAGACGTCGACCCGCACGGTCCCGTCGGCGGCGATTTCCACGTGCTTGACCATGCCGAGCTCGGTGACCGGCCGGTGGATCTCCGGGTCGCTGACGCCTGCGAGAGCCTCCGTCACCTGAGCCACGGTGGGAGGCCCCAGCTTAATTTTTGAGATAGCCATAGTTTTAATGATACGGCCCGCGGTGATGGCGCTCCACCGGGGCCGCAGAGGCGGCCGGCCCGGCCGAGGGAAGCCGCCGCGGGCTGCGAACGGTCTCGTTGCGGTGGTTACTGATGCGCCGTCTGCGGCAGCGGGTCACTCCCCGCAGCCGGGACCGCGCCGGCGGCAGGCAGCGGCTGGCGGGTGCGAGTGGACAGGTACAGCCGAAGCACGCCGATCCACAGCGCGACAGAGACGACGACGTGCACCCACACCAGTCCCGCGGGCAGGTGGCTGAAGTACTGCACGTAGCCGATCGTCCCCTGCACGCCCAGGCCGACGACGACGACCAGGCTGGTCCGGACCGCACGCCGCGGCGCGCCGGCAAACCGCAGCCCGATCACCAGGGCGACCGCGAGCGCCCCGATGAACCAGCCGATGTCGGCATGCAGCTGGGTGACGTCCTGCAGCGGGAAGCGGAACCGCGGCACGGTGACGCGGTGGCCGTGGCTGTCGATGATCGTGCCGGCCAGCGGGCCGGTCCCGGTCACCACGGTGCCAGCGGCGAGCATCAGCGCTGTCGCGGCAGCCAGCAGCGCCGCGAGAAGCCGCAGATCGGGCCGGGCCAGTGACCGCACGGGGCCGGCTCCCTCGGCCACCCGTACCTGCAGGACGACCGCGGCCGCCAGGATCGCCGAGGACAGCAGGAAGTGCGCGGCGACCATGGCCGGGTTCAGCCGGGTGAGCACCACGATGCCGCCGATCACCGCCTGCGCGATCACGCCGGCCGGCAGCACGGCCGACAGCCACACCAGGTCGCGCCGCCGGCGGCCGCCCGGCTTGTAGCACAGGCAGGCGATGAAGGTCAGCCCGGCGATCGTGGCCAGCGGGAAGGTGAGCAGCCGGTTAGTGAACTCGATCGCCGTGTTCAGCGAGGTCTGCCCGGCCGAGTGCGCCGCCACCACGCTGCTCTTCGTGCACTGCGGCCAGTCCGGGCAGCCAAGCCCCGACGAGCTCAGCCGCACAGCCGCGCCGGTGCAGATCAGAACCGCGTTCGCGATCACCGAGGCCAGCGCGAACCCGCGCACCGAACCTTGCGATGGCCGCAGCACCGGGGCAGCAAGACGTGCAATGGCCGGGCCAGCGTCCGAGACCGCCATGACCGCCCTCCTCTCCTTCTATCCCGCGGCACCCGGCCGTTACGCCCGCTTGCTACGCCCGCGGCAGCAGCGCGGTAACGGCGATGGCCGCGAACAACAGAGTCAGATACATGATCGACAGATGGAACAGGCGCATCGGTGCGCCCTTCGCGCCGCCCGCCACCTGGGCGCGCAGACGGTGCGCCTCGGCCAGGAACCAGCCGCCGAGGACGATCGCGCAACCGCCGTAGATCCAGCCGGCGTACGGCGTCAGCACCAAGGTCACGGCCACCATCGCCCACGAGTACCCGACGATCCTCCTCGCGACCGTGGCCGGCGCCGCCACCACCGGCAGCATCGGAACCCTGGCCGCCGCGTAGTCGTCGCGGAACTTCATCGCCAGCGCCCAGAAGTGCGGCGGCGTCCAGAAGAAGATCACCGCGAACAGCACGACCGCCCACCAGCTCACCGTGCCGGTCACCGCTGCCCAGCCCACCAGCACCGGAAAGCATCCCGCCACACCGCCGATCACGATGTTCGAGGCGGTTCGCCGCTTCAGCACCATCGTGTAGACGACGACGTAGAACACGATCGCGGCGTCGGCGAGTACCGCCGCCAGCCAGTTCGCCAGCAGGCCGAGCATGACGGTCGCGGCCGCGCCGAGGGTGATGCCAAAGACCAGCGCCTCGGCGGGCCTGATCTCGGCACCGGTACCCCTGGTGACCAGCGGCCGGCGCGCGGTGCGCCGCATGACCGCGTCGATGTCCCGGTCGATGTAGCAGTTCAGCGTGTTGGCGCTGCCCGCAGCCATCCCGCCGCCGATCAGCGTCACCGCGATCAGGCCGGGGCCGGGCATGCCCCGGCGTGCCAAGAGCATGGCAGGCAGCGTGGTGACCAGCAGCAACTCGATGATCCGCGGCTTGGTCAGCAGGAACAGCGACCTGGCCACCAGCCACGGCGGCCTGCGGCCGGCGGAAAGCTGAGCCGCGGCCGGGCCACGCACACCGGCGATATCGGGTGACCTCGCTGTCATGTCAGGTTCCTCCCACGGCACCGGGTGCCCTCGGCATCGTCCTGTCGCGCATTTATAATCGCATACTTCGTTTTTAAAGCTCGTGCGTAGCCCTGCGCACGCGGGCCGGCGGGCGGTGGCGGCGGGGGCCCGCACGGGCACGCGGCGCAGAGTTCAGTGCAGGCGCAGCCCTGCCATCATCAGGCCGGCCGGGATGCTGACCAGCAGCAGCGCGGCCAGGACGCGGTAGAGGTGCAGCAGCCATGCGGGCTGGCGGGCCACGCCGCGCGGCGTGCCCCGGGCGGCCCCGCGGGTCGCGGCGATCATCAGCAGCAATACAGCCGCCAGGATGACGCCGCCGGCGTCGGTAAGCCATCTGGCACCCACGAGCGAGCCGGCCAGGACGGCGGCGTTCCCGGCGTTCCACCCGGCCAGTTCGGCGGCGATGACGAGCCTGCCCAGCGGGCGGGGGGTGAGCAGTGCCTGCCCGGCGCCGAGGGCCACCTGGGCGACCCCGCCGACGAGGACCAGGTAGGCAGTGGCCCATGAGGCAAGCAGCGACGGCGCGAGCGCCGTCGCCGCGGCCACCAGTCCGCCCGCCACGACACATGCAGCCCCCGTGGCGGCAAACGGCGCCGCGGCAGGCCACCTGGCGGGCAGGTCAGTGGAAACGGTGCTGACCATAAAAACCACTATAGCGATGTTAAAGATACGGGCCGGGCGCGGGATCGCCGCGAGGAGCGGCTCATCCTGGGACCGTGAGCGTGACCAGGCTGCCGTGCCCCGCGCCGAGCTGGCGCCGGGCCTGGCAGCCGGCGGCGCTGGCGGGCAGCCATACCACGCGGTCCGGCATGTCGGCGGTGCGCACCGGCAGGGTGACCGCGCCGTGCCCGGTGGTCACGGTGATCTCCCGCCCGTTGGCGGTTCCCGCTTCGGCCGCGGTGCGGGGCGACATCCGGGCCGTTGCCGGGCGTGCGGTGGCGGCCAGGTTCGGCTCGCCGTCCTGCATCCGCCCGGCGTCCAGCAGCTGGCACCAGGTGGCGAGCAGGGCTTGTCCCGCACCGGGGTGG
>JASHQP010000226.1 GCA_030039095.1 Streptosporangiaceae bacterium | reverse complement strand
GTCCCCGCGCCGCGGCGGACGGCCCGGCCTCGGCGCGCGCGCGAGCCATCGTGAGGGCATCGATGACCACGCTCAGGCCACCGAACAACAGCACCTGGGCTGCGGTTTCGCTGAACGACGCCCTGCTCGTGTACTGCTCGGGGAGCGTGCACGCGAGGACCAGCGCCCCCGCCGGGGCCCATTGCGGCCCGGTCAGCCGGCCCACCAGGCCGCCGAACGCCAGCACCGCCAGCCCGCCGAGGATCGGGCCCATCGCCGCGGCTGCCGCGGTCCCGTGCACCCAGAACGCGCCAGCGAGGAGTAACGGCAGGCCGGACATGAGCCCGGGCACGACAGAATTGCCGTGGGCAACGAATCCGGTGCTGGAGAACGCAAGGCCAGGATGCGCGCCGCCAAAGGCCGCCAGCGACTGCGGGATCGGCAGCGAGCCGTGCTGCGCTATCCAGTATCCCGTCTGCAGGTAGGCCCCTGGGTCACGGAGCACGATCACGGATTCGGAGTTGAACAGGAACTGCCAGAAGGCGAAGCCGGCCGCCACCACCACGGTGCCCACCAGGCCCCACCACGCTGGCCAGCCGCGTTCCCGGTGCGGCCGGGCTCCCGCGGCCGACGTGACCGACGTGGCGGGCGTGACCGACGTGGCGGGCGTGACCTGCATGGTCGACGTGACCAGCGTGACCGGCGTCGCCCGCGCGGCGGCGGGCAGAGCGCGGGGCCAGCGGGCCGGCACCCGGCGCAGGCCCGCGAGCAGGAGTACCGCCAGCACGACCGCGCCCAGCAGCACCGGCGTTGGCAGGAACACCCCGGCGAGCAGCAACGGCAGGCCAACGAGCAGCCAGGCCATGATGAGGATCGGCGGCAGGACGGTCAGCCTGGCGAACCCGGCTCCGCCCGCGTCCGGGTACCTCGGCTGGCGGTCCGGGCGCCCGTCCCCGCTCTCGCCGCTCTCGCCGCTCAGCGGGCGGTCACCGGCCACGGTCTCGTCTGACTTATCCGGATTGCCGAGCTCAGGCGCGGCCCCCGGCTCCCCTCCGCCGGGCGCCCCTTCGCCGGCCGCCCCGCCGGCCGGGCGAGCGGTCGCCGCCGATCCGGCGGCGCCGATGTCCTCGGGGTCGCCGGTGATCTTGGTCGCTGCCGCGGGCTGGTCAGTCGCGGCGGCGTTGCCGGCCGGGCGGTCGCCAGAGCGCACGAATCCCACTGTAGAGGGACAAGCTGGCGAGAACATGGGCGGGCGCGCCCAAGTTGCTGCGAGCAGCGGACGCCGGCCGATCCGCTACGCTGATCGACCGGGAGCTTTGCCAACTCCATACGAAACCGCCTGTTACCAACACGTAAGATGGGCGGAACCTAACGGCCAGGCTCCCGGCGATGATCGTCGCGGCGCTTTGCCCGGAGGAATGATGATCCGTCGCGACGATGTGGATGATGACGCCGGCTGGGGCGAGCCGCGAGGCAGGCGCCGCCGCCAGCGGCCGAAGAGCCGTCGTTCTCGGCATTCGATAGGGCAGCGGATCGCCGCCTACACGTCGATCGCCGTCGTTGGCGTGCTCGTCGCCGGCACCCTCGTCGCCTACGGGAAATACCGCAGCATCTGGGACAGCATCAAGCGCATCGACGTGGCCGGTCTGGTCGGCACCCAGCCGCCCAAGCTGAACAACGCCGAGAACATCCTGCTGATCGGCTCGGACACCCGGGTCGGCCAGGGGGGCATCGGCGGCAGCGCGGCCAGTACGCCGGGCGGCCGCTCGGACACCCTGATGCTGCTGCACATCTCGCCCGGCAACCACGACGTCACGGTGATCAGCATCCCCCGCGAGACCATGGTCCCGGTCATCGGCTGCCCGGCCGTGGATGGCACAACGGGACAGCAGGCCGAGCCGGGCCAGGAAGAGCTGATCAACGCCGCCCTGGACTTCGGCGGCCCGGTCTGCACCTGGAAGACCTTCGAGAGCGTCACCGACATCCACGTCGACCACTTCATCGAGCTCGACTTCACCGGTTTCGAAAAGATCATCAACGACCTCGGCGGCGTCGAGGTCTGCCTGCCGTTCGCGGTCGACGACCCGGACTCCGGCCTCAACCTCTCGAAGGGGCGCCACCACATCTTCGGGCCGCAGGCGCTGGCCTTCTGGCGCACCCGCGAGGACCTCGGCACGGGCTCGGACCTCGAGCGGATCGAGCGCGACCAGTTCCTCATGGTCTCGCTGCTGCACGGCATCGAGCACAGCGGCCTGCTGCACAGCCCGAGCAAGATCCTCAACGTGGTCCGCGACGCCTCGGACGCGATGACCACCGACGACGGTCTGGACCAGAACACCATTCTGCGGATCGCCGACACCATGAGGGACATCAGCACGAGCCAGGTCCAGTTCATCACCGCGCCCAACATTCCCGACCCGGACAACGACAACAACGTGGTGTTCGAGCAGCCGGAGGCCAACGAGCTCTTCAACGCCATTCAGCACGACGACAAGATGGCAACCTCGAACGGCGGCTCGAAGAGCAAGAAGAAGTCGAAGAAGTCGTCCGGCCCGACCCTCGACTCCGTGTCCCCGTCGAAGGTCAACGTCCAGGTCCTGAACGGGTCGGGGGCCCAGGGGATGGCCTCCCAGGTCGGCGGCGACCTGACGAACGAGGGCTTCAACGTGGTCGGCACGGGAGACGCGAACAACTTCGACTACACCAGGAGCGTGATCGAGTACGCGGGCTCCTCGGACCTGCCAGCGGTCGACACGCTGAAGTCCGTGGTGCCCAACGTCGAGGTGCTGCAGAACTCGTCGCTGACCCCGGGCACGGTCGAGCTGATCGTCGGCTCCGACTTCACATCGCTCAACTCCGTGCCCTCGTCGGCTTCTTCCCCCACCCCGTCGGTCACCTCCCTGGGTTCGGCCGACGGCGCGATCAAGGGGAACACCAGCATCTGCCAGAACCAGTCGGCCTTCGTCGGCCCGGACAGCTGAGCACCGCTTCCAGGGCAGCGGCGGCGATGCGGACGTTCACCGACTGGCACACGTGGCCGGACGCCGTGCCCGGCCTGACCGCGGTGCTGCCCGGGGACGTGGTCACCAGGGTTGCCCGGGCAGTCCAGTTCGCCACCGCGCATCACGGCGACCAGCGCCGCAAAACCGGAGTCCCCTACCTCGAGCACCTGCTCGAGGCGGTGCAGATCCTCGTGCAGGGCGCGGGGGTGCGCGACCCGGACGTGCTCGTCGCCGCGGTGCTGCACGACGTCGTGGAGGACACGCCGTGCACGCTGGACGAGATCACCGCCGCATTCGGGCCACGGGCAGCCGGGCTCGTCGGCTGGGTGACGATGCCGGAGCGCGGCCCGGGCGAGGACGCCTCGGCGGTCCGCGAGGCGTACCTGCGGCGGCTTCGCCTCGCGCCGGACGACGCCGTCCTGGTCAAGCTCGCCGACCGCATGAGCAACGTGCAGACGCTGCGTAACCTGGCACCGGACCGGCAGCGCGCCTACTACGCGCAGACCGTCGAGTACATCATCCCGCTGACCGCCGCCCAGCCCTGGTTTGCGGCCTGGTACGCGGAATGGGAGGCGGATTTCGCCGACCTGGCTGCTAAGCCGAGCTGACGACCGGGGCGCCCCGCCCCGGTGGATCGCTGCCACTGGGCGGGGGCCCGGGATCACCGCCGGTCGGCGACGCGCCAGCCGCGGACTGCCGCAGCCCGAGCCGCGACACCTCCAGCCACAGCAGCAGCGACGCGGGGTAGATGAAGTAGCCGAACCGCGTGGCGGGCGCGAGCAGGAACATCAGCGTCAGGCCGATGGCCAGCCGCCAGACGGCCGCCGGGACGGTCTTCGGCGGCCAGACCACGAGCGAGGCGGCGATCACGATTCCGGCCAGCACGAGCAGCACGATGGCGACCATGTGGCCGAGCGGGCCGGTGTCCGCGAGGACGTGGCCCGGCAGCGGGCTTGCCGCCGCCGACCGGACCCCGGCCAGCCCCAGCGGGAACTCGATCGTGTTCGCGGCCAGGGGGCCGGGCCAGATGACCGCTACCGGCCCCACGATCGCCAGGCATGCGGCCACGGCCCAGCCAAGGAAGGTGAGCATCGGTTTCTTGCCGTCACGCGTGCCGATCAGCACCGCGGCGACGGCCACGGCCGGCCACGCCGTGGACTTCGCCGCCGACGCCAGGCCGAGCGCGATGCCGGCCAGCGCAAACCGGGGGCGCCGCCACAGCAGCGCGAACCCGAGGCACATCAGGGCGACGATCGGGATGTCATCGCCGCCGACCGCGAGCTCGAACGCGATCACGGGCGACGCCGCGATGAACACCGTCCAGCGGACACAGTTCTTCGCCCCGGCGGCCCGCAGCGCAAGCCAGAAGACGACCAGGAACGCGAGCCCGAACCAGACCCGGGGATCGGTGACGACGTGCGAGCCGAACAACGCGCGAGGGATCCCGAAAAGCGACATCACCGGCAAATACGGATTGTACGCGTTCGGGTTGTGCGCCGCGGCGAGCGACGCGGCGCTCTGGTACGGCGAGTGGTGGTTCACCAGCTGCTTGGCCGACCGGGCGATCACGCCGACCTCGGGCTGTTTCTCGTTCGTGGCCGCGTTCCAGAACAGCGGCGTGACCAGCGCCCCGCCGACGCTGAGCAGCAGCGCGATGTCGATCCCCCGCGACCGCCAGGCCAGGACCGCGAGCGCGGCCGTGATGTAGGCGCAGGTCGCGATCAGCCCCCAGAGCCGGTGCAGGTCATTCGTGCTGAAAACAGCCACGCCGCCCGCGAACGC
The DNA here is from genome assembly GCA_030039095.1 of Streptosporangiaceae bacterium. The sequence goes on along the minus strand of JASHQP010000226.1, from coordinate 7,026 downwards.
GGCGCAGGCGGCAAATGCCGCGGCCGCCCAGTACCGCGGAACGCTGACGGGCAGCATCCACCGGGCCAGGGACGTCCAGGCCTGCGGCGGCGCTGCCTTCAGCGAAAGCATGAGAGTAGATAGTCCTCCACTGCCGCAAGCTTAGCGTGCGCTGGACGGATGCCCAGGGACTGCTCAGCCTGCTCTTATATCACCGGAGGGCGGCCCGCCCGGGTCATACGCCAGGCCGCGCCCAGCGATATCGGATGCCTGCCCGCAGGATCCAGGCGCCAGCCCTCGACGAAACCGGCAAGCCAGGCGCGCACGGCACCGGGCGACCGCTCCCTCGCAGCGGTCAGCATCATCCAGTTTAGGAGGTATGCCCAAGCGAGCGGCCACGGGAGGTTCCTGCGCGCGACCAGCACCCGGTTCCGGCCGTCCATCCGGTACCAGATCGCGTGCCGCGCGTTCGGCACCGCCGGGTGGCACATCCGGGACCCAGCGTCGTATTCGAGCCGGTAGCCGAGCTCGATCAGCCGCCAGGCCAGGTCCGTCTCCTCGTGCGCGTAGAAGAACTGGGCGGGCAGGCCGCCAGCCTCCTCGAACGCCGATCGCCTGATCGCGCACGCTCCGCCGGCGAACGTGGTCACCACGGAGGACCGCCCCGGGTCACCGGCCCGCAGCCGCGGCACATACCATCGCCCGGCGGGGGCGCCCCCGGGATCCACCACGCGGAACGAGAGCACGGCGAGCCGCGGGTCGGCCGCGAACCGGCCCGCGACGTGCTCACCGAGACCGGCGTCCGGGTACCAGCCGTCGTCGTCGAGGAACAGCACCACGTCGCCCGCGCACGCGGCGACGCCGGCGTTCCGCCCGGCCGCGACGCCAACGTTCTCCGGCAGCCGCAGCGTCACCACGCCGGGCGGCACCGAAGGCACGCCGGCACCGTTGCCGACCACCACAACCTCCGCGCCGCCCCCCGACCCATCACAGCTCAAGGCCAGAGCGCTGTCCACGGCGCGTTCAAGCTGGGCGGGCCGGGTGCCCATCGTCAGGATCACGCAGGACACCTTCACCGCAGCCGCCTCGATCCGAGGATCGCCACCAGGTGCGCGAGCACCATCACCGCCGCGATCACCAGGCACGCGACCACCAGCACCCGGGTCGCGGCCAGGCCGCCGCGGGCCGTGTCGACGATCGCCGCCGCCAGGATCAGCATCGACAGCTCGACCGCCTGGGTGATCCGGTGGGCCCGGACAACGCTGGCCATCCGGCGGGCCAGCGCCAGCCCTCCGGAGCGCGGTGCGAGCGCGGCGTCCGCGAGGGCGGCGGGCAGGCCGGCCTTGGCCCGGGCGACGATGACGCTGTCGGTCTCGGCCTTCACGATCGCCGCGAGCAGCGCGGCCCCGAGACCCGCGCTAACGTAGCCCCCGGACAGCGTGAGGTGGCCCTGCGCCCGGATGCCGAGCCCGACGAGCAGCGCCGACTCCCCCAGGTAGTGGCCGATCAGGTCCAGGAAGACGCCGGAGGCCGAGGTCCGCTTGCTCCAGCGGGCCAGCTCCCCGTCGGAGCAGTCGAACAGCAGGTAGGCCTGGATCAGGACCACGCCGGCGATCGCGGTCCACAGACCGCCGAACGCCACAACGGCCCCGGCCGCCACACCGCAGACGATGAACGCCACCGTGACCGCGTTCGGGGACCAGCCCAGCCGGGCGAACACCCACGTCGCCCGCGGCGACAGCTTGCGCATGTAGAGCCGGCCGGCCCAGTGCTCATCGTTCAGGCGGTCGATGACGGCCGGCGGCTGCCCCTCGGCCCGCAGCTCAGCCAGCGTAGGCCCGGACATACTCCTCAACTCGCTTCGCCGTCTCAGCCTCCGACATGCTGAGGCGCTCCAGGATCGTGTATCGCCCGGGCCGGGTTTCGGGCCCGAACGCTACCGCCCGGGCGAATTCGGCCACCGACATCCCGACGTCGCCGGGAGTAACCGGCAGCCCGTGCCGGGCCAGGCAGCCGGAGATCAGCTCGGCCTGAACGGGGTCGTCGCGCAGGTACGCGCAGAACAGCGCGCCGAGCCCGGCCAGCTCGCCGTGGCTGGCGGTGCCCGGGTAGAGCTGGTCGATCGCGTGCATGATCTCGTGGTCGCCGCCGCTGCACGGCCGGCTCGAGCCGGCGGTGGCCATCGCCATCCCGCACATGATCAGCGCCTCGGCGAGCACGCCGAGGAACTCGTCGGAACGCGCCGGGCCCGGCTGGTTCAGCACGGCCTGAGCCGCCGTCCGGGCCATGGCCACCGCGAGCCCGTCCACCGGCTCGCCGATGTCGGCAGCGGCGAGCTCCCAGTCGGCGAGCGCGGACAGCTTGGCCACCACGTCGCCGATACCGGAGGTGGCCAGCGGATCGGGGGCGGCCCGGACCCGGTCGACGTCCACCACCACGGCGACGGGCATGACCACCCCGTACGACCCCTTGCCCGACTCGTGCTCCAGCGAGCTGACCGGGGAGGCGATGCCGTCGTGGGCCAGGCTGGTCGCCACCGCGACCATCGGGATGCCCGCCATGTGCGCGGCGAACTTGGTGACGTCGATGGTCTTGCCGCCGCCGATGCCCGCTACCGCCTCGTACTCCCCCGCACGCAGGCGCTTGCCCAGCGACACGGCGGCCCCGTGGCTGCCGTCGGGCACGCGGAAGATCTCCGCCTGGTTGATCTCCAGCTCCGCGGCGATGCTGTCACCCTGGCCGGAGCCTACCGCGACGGCGACCCGGCCCGACGTGGCGATGCGCCGGTCGGCGAGCAGGTCCCCGAGCGCGCAGATGGCGCCGGGCCGCACGTCGATGACCATCGGCGCGGCGAGCATGCGGGCCAGGAGCGGCATGCTCGCGAGACTAGCAGTGAGGGGCGACTTACTAACAGTGACAGGCAATCTCCCGCGCCCGGCGCAAGTCCTCGTGGTTGTCGACTTCCACCCAGCCGACGTCGCCGATCGGCACCGCCGCGATCTCCCCGCCCCGGTCGGCCAGTTCCTGGTAGCCGTCCTCGTAGTAGAGCGCGGGATCCCGGCGCCAGGTCGTCTCGAGCGCGTCGGCCAGCGGCACCGCGACCGAGGGCTCGATGAGCGTCGCGCCGATGTACTCCCCGTAGGCCTTTGCCGGGTCCATCTGCTTGGAGATCCTGCTCAGCAGCCCCCTGGCGTCGAGGACCACCTTCATCTCCTCGTCGGCCAGCGCCTTGACGTCGTCGACGGCGAGGAGGACCCGCGCCCGCCCGGCGGCGCCGGATCCCCGGGCCGCCAGCAGCGTCTTCTCGACGCTGACCGGGTGCACGGTGTCCCCGTTGACCAGCAGGGCGCCGTGGCTGAAATACTCGCGGGCCAGCCACAGCGAGTAGGCGTTGTTCCACTCGAGCGCCCTGCCGTTGTGCACGAGTTCCAGCGTGACCCCGTGCGCGGCCTCGAGACCGGCGGCCCGGTCGGCGATCGCGTGCGCGGCGTGCCCGACGACGATCACGACCTCGGTCGTGCCAACGGCGGCCAGGTTGCGCAGCGCGATATCCAGGATCGTGGTCTCGCCGTCCACGGGCAGCAGCGCCTTGGGCAGCTCGTCGGTGTCCGGGCGCAGCCGTCTGCTGGCACCGGCCGCGAGGACCATGCCGATCACCCGTACCCTCCTTCCCGGGCCACGAGGCGGCCCGCGAGGACACCGGCGCCGATCAGCAGCACAAGGTACGCGGCCAGCGCGAGGTAGGCCACGGTTGCGCCCCCGACGACGGCGCCGATGCCGGCGATGAACATCCGGCCCTCCCACCCCAGCTTCGTGTCGGGGATCCGGATGGCCTCTGGCTGGGTACGGGTGGCGAGCTCGAGGTAGTGCAGCGCGGTGAGGCCGCACACGGCGAACGTGACCGGCGGCGGAACCCTGAACGCGAAGCCCAGCGCGGCAAAATACAGCAGCTGGCCGGCCAGCAGCACCGCGGGCGTCAGCCAGTCCAGGCGGCCGTCGTGGGGGTGCCGGGAGCCGAAGGCCGCGAGCAGCATCACGACCAGGGGCGTGAACAGCAGTACCCCGGGAAGCTCGCGCATGCCCAGCCAGGCGAGCAGCGACGTGGCGGCCAGCCCCGCGACCGCGGGCGGCAGCGGCACGAACTCGCCCCTGACGACCCGGCCGAGCCAGACGGCGACCGCACCGTCGTCGCGGCACGCGGCCATGGTCGCGAGAGCCCGCGGATCCGCCACAGCCTCCACCTCGTGCTTCCGCCTGGCGGGGCCGGCTGGATCAACGGGATGCGCGGGGATCAGCAGGTCGAGCGCTGAGCCTGGCTCGGGCGCGTCGCCCTCCGGGGGCAGCTCCATCTGGTCCGGGTCCATCGCGGCGACGAAGGCGACCGGCGCCTCCTCCCCCAGCAACGGCTCATCCGGTACCGGCGATTCGACCCGGGCCGCGGACTCCACCCAGGCCGCAGACTCCACCCAGGAGGCGGATTCGGCCCAGGCCGCAGACTCCACCCGGGAGGCGGATTCGGCCCAGGCCGCAGACTCCACCCGGGCCGCAGACTCCACCCAAGCCTCGGACTCAGCCTCGTCAGCGGACTCGACCGGAACCGCGGGTTCCACCCGCGTGCCCGGTATCGCGATCGGCCCGGCGGTCAAGGCCGGCTGCGCGCGGCTTGCGGTTTCCGGTACGCGGTACGGCCCGCGCCCGGTGAGCGCGTAGCCGGTGGCGATGATCCCCCACTCCAGCAGGACCAGCAGCGTGGCGCGAGCACCCCAGATCGGCGCGACGAGGGTGATCAGGGCTATCCGGCCGCCCGGCGGGCAGCTGAGAAACCCGCGGACCGCCGCAACGGCAGGGTTGTCGTCCGTGGTGGCTTCGGCTGCCCGGCCGCTGCACGCGAAGGCTATCTTGCGCACCGCCTGCACGATCATCACCGCGACCGCGAGCTGCCACGTGTCGCCCCAGCGCTGTTCGTATCCGCCGACGGCCAGTCCTGCGTAGACCGCGTACTCCGACAGCGTGGCGCACCAGTCGGCCAGCCGGTGCGCGTCGGCGTCGGCCCGCCGCGCCGCCGCACCACGACCCGGGCTCGCGAGCTGGCGGGCAGCGCACCCCACCAGGTAACTGACGCACAGGGCCAGGGCCCCGTTGACGTTGCCCGCCCTGGTTCCCGCGCTGAACCAGCCCGCGGCGCAGACCGCGAGCGCGACCGAGATGCCGGTAACCGAGACCGGGGCGAGAGAGCGGCTGACGGCCCAGCCGGCAAAACGGCGCGGCAGGTCGTCGAGCGTCTCCGGCACACTCATGCCAGCGCTCTCGCGAACCGTTCACCCGGCCCTGCGCTCATCCGGCCCATCTCGCTGATTCCGGCTCCCAGCACTGCACGAGTCCACCCAGTGACCTACGGTACCTATGTCTACCCACGCAAAGGGGAAGGCAGACCTCGGGCGAGCCGCGTGCCACGCACGGACCAGGGGTCGGGCACGGGCGGGGCAGCGGCCGGGCAGGGGCCGGGCACGGGCGGGGCAGCGGCCGGGCAGGGGCCGGGCAAAGGTAATGTCCCCTCATGCGGACGGTGGCGGTCGTGCTGGCCGGCGGGATGGGCCAGCGGTTCGGCGGCGACAGGCCCAAGCAGATGCAGGTCCTGGCGGGCCGGACGCTCATCGAGCACTCGGTTGCCGCGTTCGAGCAGGCTCCGGGCGTGGACTCGATCACGATCGTGATGCCGGCGGGCCTCGACGGCCCGGCCAGGCAGCAGTTCGTCGCCGCCGCGTATCCCAAGGTGACCCGGGTGATCGAGGGCGGAACGACGCGGACGGACTCGACGCGCTGCGCGATCGCGGCACTCGGCGACGACGAGTGCAACGTTCTCTTCCACGATGCCGCCAGGCCGCTGCTGGATCAGCGGATCATCGCCGACTGTGTCAGCGCGCTCGCAGCCGACCGGGCGATCGGCGTGGCCGTCCCGTCTGCCGACACGATCGTGGAGGTTGCCGACGGCGTCGTGACCGGAATGCCGCGACGCGAAACCCTGGCCCGCTGCCAGACGCCACAGGGCTTCAGGCTCTCGGTGATCCGGCGGGCCTATGAGCTGGCCGCTGCCGACCCGTCCTTCACCCCCCGGCAGGCCACGGACGACTGCGGCGTGGTGCTCCGCTATCTGCCCGACGTCCCGGTTCGCCTGGTTCAGGGCAGCGAGCGCAACATCAAGATCACCTATCCGGGTGACCTGGAACTCGCGGAGACCCTACTCCGGAGGGTCGATTAGGGCGTGTCTCGCAGATCTTGACATACGCCGTAGTGTCGCCGGCCCGTCGCTGTCGCTCTAGCAGCAGCAACGGGCCGGCGACCCTAGTGCGCCCCGCCGGGCCTCGCGGCAGGATGCCCGGAAATGCCTGATACGCCGGTTTTCAATGAGCCGGCTTCACGGATTCTGGTCAGCAAGCGAGTTCCGGCTCGACGCAGACGGCCTTTTTGGTGCGCCCGCATTTACCCCGGCGACGCCACAGGCCGGCCAGCGACCCTCCGATGATCTACGGAACACGGCCTACGGAACACGGCCTAGTCTTCGCGGCGCTTGCGCCGCGGCGCGTGGTGATAGGGGTCGTCCCCTCCGGGCTGCGGGCCGGGGTCGGCGGGCTCGCTCACGGTGCGGCTGCCGGGCAGCAAGCTGCGCGGGCTGGTGAGGAAGCCAACCCCCCAGGCGATGTGCATCGCTGCCAGCACCCGGGGAACCCGCGCCGCCACTCCCGGGCGCAGGTGACGCACCGCCATCGCGCCGACGCCGATCACTCCCGCCACGTACAGAGCTGGGACAGCGAACCCGCAGGCCAGGATCGTAGGCCAGATCCCGGCGGCGTCGCCGAGCAGGCCGGCGAGTCCCGCGATGCCCGCCAGCGCCCCGATCGCCATCACCAGGACGGCGGCCGGGGGCGCCAGGTACCGCGGGTTGATCGTGCCGGCGTGCTGCCGCGCCACCACCCGGCGCCACCGGCCGTAGTGGAAATACTGCGCCGCGAGCATGCGGACGCTCGCCCGTGGCCGGTAGGTGACCCG
>JASHQP010000225.1 GCA_030039095.1 Streptosporangiaceae bacterium | reverse complement strand
CAGCATCTTGGCCTTGCCGGCGGCGTCGCCGTTGATGCCGATCGCCGCGCCGATCCGAAGCCGTCCGCGGCCGTCGGTGGCGGGCTGGTACAGGGTCGCGCGCAGCGCGCCGGTACGGGTCAGGATCCCGACACAGCGGCCGCTGCCGTCCACCACCGGGGCGAGCCGGTGCCGGCCCTCGTGCAGCAGCCCGAACGCGTGTTCCGGGTCGGACCCCGCTGGCAGCGTGAACACGTCGGTGGACATGACCTGGCGCAGCTGGGTGAAGCGGTCCACGCCGTTGCAGTCGGACTCGGTCACCACGCCGACCGGGCGCCCGTCCTCGACGACCACCACGGCCCCGTGCGCACGTTTGGGCAGCAGGCTGAGCGCGTGCCCGGTGGTGGCCTCGGGGCCGAGCGTGAGCGGGGTGTCGTGCACCAGGTCGCGGCTCTTCACCCAGGAAACCACCTCGGCGACCACGTCGACGGGGATGTCCTGGGGAAGCACGACGAGCCCGCCGCGGCGGGCCACGGTCTCGGCCATCCTGCGCCCTGCGACCGCGGTCATGTTCGCCACGATCACGGGGATCGTGGTGCCGCTGCCGTCGCGCGTGGCCAGGCTCACGTCGAGCCGGGAGGCCACCGCGGACCGGCTGGGCACCAGGAAGACGTCGCTATAGGCGAGGTCGTGGAATGGTCGGTCTTCGGTAAGGAATCGCACGTCATCGATTCTGCCCCCGGCCGGAGGGTGCCGAACGCAGGCCGGGCCGGCGGGCAGCGGGATCAGGTCAGCTGGAAGGCCGCGTAGATGATCGCGCTGAGCCGGTCCACCATCTCATCCCTGGGCAGCCCGACCTCGACGCTCAGCAGGTAGTTGATCCGTTCCAGCATCATCAGGCATGCAACGGCGGTCAGCTCCGCGTGCTCGGGAACCGTTCCTGGATCGTCAGGGCCGCGCCCGGCCGCGGCTGCTGCAGTCATGCCCTGCGTCATGGCCTCGGCCACCCGGAACATCACCTGCAGCCCCTCGCCGTAGACCTCCTCGTTGACGTCGTCGGCTGTGCTCAGGATCCGCAGCACGGGGCCGTGCGCCGCGTACGTGTCGAAGAACTGCCCGACCCAGAACCGCAGCGCCTGCCGGCCCGCATCGTTCCTGGTCACGACCGGGAAATCACCGGTGATGATCTCCATGTCGTGCAGCGCGTCCCGCAGCAGCGTCCGGAACAGGTCGTCCTTGCTCGAGAAATACAGGTAGAAGGTGCCGTGCGACGTCTTGGCGCGGCGGACCACGTCGTCGACGCGCACCGTCTGGAAGCCGCGTTCGTTGAACTCGGCGAGGCCGGCCTCGAGCAGCTTCTTGACGGTCTGCCGGCCCTGCGGCCCGAGCTCCCGTTCCTGCGCGGGCGCTCCGCCGCCGAGCGAAGGCCGGATCCGGCTCGTTCCGCTCATACCGCTCGCTCCGCTTGCCCCGCCGGCCGTGGAGCCCACGGCGGGCACAGTCTTTCCTTCCACTAGCATGCCCCGCCCGCCGCGGGTGTCCTGCGCGACTCCATCAAGCGTGCTTCCTTCCCGCGCGGCCCCCGCTTGCGCGTTCGCTCCGGCAGGTCACGGGCCGAGTACCTGAGTCAGGTAGGGGTTGCCGAACCGGCGCCCGGGGTCAAGCTTGTCGCGCAGAGCGACAAAGTCCCCGTGCTTAGGGTACGCCTGGCGGAGGTATTCCGCGCTTCTCGTGTGCATCTTGCCCCAATGCGGCCGCCCTCCAACCGCGGTCATCACTGCTTCCACGTCCCGGAAATACTCCCCGTGCGGCGAGGCGTGAAAGACGTGGATCGCGATGTAGGCGCTGTCGCGGCCGTAGGCGGTGGACAGCCACGGGTCGTCACCGGGAGTGACCCTGACCTCGATCGGGAAGCTGATCCGCCAGTCCCGCCGGGCGAACAGGGCCCTGATCTCCGCGAGCACGCCGGCCAGGGACTCGCGCGGGATCGCGTACTCCTCCTCCTTGAAGCGGACCCGCCGCGGGCTGGTGAAGACCCGGTACGCCGCGTCGACGTAGCTGCGCGAGCCCAGGGCCTTGCTGGCCACGCCGTTGACCGTCGTGATCATCCCGGGGAAGGAGTGCCCGAGCCTGCAGGTCACACCGAACACCGTGTTGGACAGCAGTTCGTCATCGAGCAGGTACCGGAGCTTCGGCAGCGGCCGTGGCGGCCCGGGCGACCGGTTGTTCCGCTTCGTCAGGCAGCCCTCGGAATGCGGGAACCAGTAGAACTCGAAGTGCTCGTTCTCCGAGGTCAGCTCGTCGAGCCGGGAAGTCACCTCGGACCATCGCATCGGCTCTTCCCGCGCCTCGAGGAGAAACGCGGGAACCACCCGGAACGTGACGGCGGTGACGATCCCGAGTGCGCCGAGCCCGACTCGGGCCGCGTCGAAAAGCCCTGGCGGGCTGGCGGGCTGGGGAGTGGCGGCGGGGGGAGTGGCGGGCCGGGAAGTGGTGGCGGGGGGAGTGGCGGCGGGGGGAGTCGCGGCGGGGGGAGTGGCGGACGGGGAAGTGGTGGCGGGGGGAGTCGCGGCGGAAGGAGTGGCGGGCGGGGGCGAGGCCGCCGCACACGTCACGACGGTGCCGTCGGCCAGGACCAGTTCCAGGCCCGCCACCTGGGCCGCCATGCCTCCGACGTCGCGGCCTGTGCCGTGGGTGCCGGTCTGGATCGCGCCGGCCACCGTCTGCACCTGGATGTCGCCCATGTTGGCCAGCGAGAGGCCTCGCGCCTGAAGATGAGCGTTGAGCACGTGCAGCGGGCAGCCGGCCTCGACCGTGACCAGCCCGGCCGCCGTATCAACCGACCGGATGCTCGTCATGCCGCCGGGGTGGAGCAGCACGCCGTCGGTTGCCGCGGCCGGCGTGAACGAGTGCCCGGTGCCGGCCATCCGTACGGTCAGCCCGTCGGCGGCCGCCTTGCGCACCTCGTCGGCTACCTCGTGCGTCGAGCGCGGCACGGCAATCCTGCGCGGCCGGGCCGACTCGTTGCCCGCCCAGTTCCGCCACGTGGCGCCGGGCTGATCAGATCTCCGCATCGCCCCATTCTGCCGGTTCGGCCCGGCTCGGCTCTACGCGCAGGTTGCGCAGGCCGGCCAGGCACACGGTCACCGCGACCGCGCCGCAGCACGCGGCGAACACGTACCCCCAGCGAGCCCCGCCCGCGTCGATGATCTGGCCAGCGATCGCCGAGCCGGCGGCAACACCGACCGAGATCGCCGAGCTGAGCCAGGCCATCGCCTCGGTTCGCCGCCGCTCCGGCGCCTGGTCGCTGATCAGGGCGTAGCCGGTGATGAACGTCGGCGAGATGCACAGGCCCGAGCAGAAGATGACGGCGGCGAGGACGACCAGGCCGGGCAGGGCCCAGAAGGTCGCCGTTCCGGCGACGACCAGGCACAGCGCGATCGCGAACCTGCGGTGCGCCGGGGCGGCCCAGGACCGGGACCCGTAGCGCAGGCCCCCGGCGGCGCTGCCCAGCGCGTAGGCGCCGAGGACGAAACCGGCCAGCGGCTTGTGCCCGTGCTCCTGGGCGAAGTCCACGGTGGACAGGTCGATCGTGGCGAACATCGCGCCCAGGCAGAAGTAGACCGGCGCGAGCGTGATCAGGCCCGGTGCCGGGATGGCGGACCTGGCCGGCTCGATGGCCTCGCCGGAGCGGCGCGGCACGGGCCTGGCCACCGGCGGCTCGGTGCGGCGCTGCGCTGCGAACAGCAGCGTCCCGGTCACGCACGCCACCATGGCCACGCCCACCCCGGCGGCGGGATACACCTCGGTCGCGAGCAGCGTGACCACGGCCGGGCCGATCACGAAGATCGCCTCGTCGGCGACGGACTCGAGCGAGAACGCGGTGTGCAGCAGCGGTGAGTCGCCGAGCAGCGCGCTCCAGCGGGCCCGGACCATCGAGCCGAGGGACGGCATCGACGCCCCGGCGAGACCGCCAGTGATCAGCAGTGCCCACAGCGGGGCGTGCAGCTCGGCGCAGCCGACGAGCGCCAGCGTGCAGGCGGCGAAGAACGTGGTGAGCGGGACCAGAACCCGGCGCTGCCCGAAGCGGTCAGCGAGCCGGGCGGCCTGCGGTGAGCAGATCGCGTACCCGACCGAGCCCGCCGCTGCGACGATCCCGGCCAGCCCGTAGCTGCCGGTCACCGCCGCGATCAGCAGCACCGTGCCCAGGCCGAACATGGCCATCGGCATCCGGCCGATGGCGGCCGCGACCGAAAATCGCCACGCGCCCGGCCTGGCGAGGACCTCGAGGAACGGGTTCCCGCGCAGCCCTTCCCGCTCCCTGACCTGCAGCATTCCTTCGCCAACCTCCGTGATGAACCGTATCCCAGGGTTATGACGTTCCGTTGGCGGCGTCTATGCCGCGCGCCGGTATTTCGGTACTGTCCATTTCGGAGCGGCGACCGGCCGGGTTAGGGTGAAACGCAATGATGGGACGGCTGATCCAGCGGTTGCTGAAACAGCACTGCCCGCCACGTGCCGCCATTTCCCGTTCGCTCATGATCCGGAGCGTGGCGGGCTGCAGCGCCCTCGTCCTGGTCGCCGTCGGCGCCTACAGCAGGATCATCCAGCCCCCGTCGGGCGGCCCGGGAACCGCATCCGCGCCCGCGGCATCAGCCGCGGCGTCGTCCCGCGCCGCCGCGGCCTCGTTCCGGCAGATCATCTTGCCCGACCTGCTGATCGTCTCGTCGGCCGGGCTCACCGGCCAGCAGATCACGAGGCTGGGCAAGATCAGCGGCGTCCGGAACATGATCACCTTCGACGGGGCGGAGATCGAGGCGGGCGGGCGGCCGGCGAGCGTCATCGGCGTCGACCCCGCGCAGTTCCGGTCCTGGGTGCCCCTGCAAACCGCCTCTGACCAGCCCTTCTGGACGGCCCTGGCGAGCGGGGAGTTCGTCGCGGCCAAGGCCGCGCGGGCCAGTCTCGGCCTGCGGACGGGGGCCAGCTACCTGCTGACCGGTGCCACCAGCCGGGCCGTGCGGTTCGGCGCGGCCGCCTCGCTGGGCATCGAGGGAGTCGACCTGCTCGTGGACACCAGGCTGTCCGCCGAGCTGGGCCTGGTGCACCGCGTCGCCGCGCTGATCAGCGCGCCAGGCGCCGGCCTGAGCAGGCTGACCGCCGAGGTCAAGGCCGTGCTCGGGCCGTCGGGCAAGATCGTCAGCCTGCGCCAGCAGCAGCTCCCGGTGACGAAGGTCAGCTCCAGCCAGTTCCCGACCACGTACCTGGAGCTGTTCCAGGACTCGGCCGCCCGGTACTGCCCCGGCCTGTCCTGGACGGTGCTGGCCGCGATCGGCCAGATCGAGAGCGCGGACGGGACCAACGACGGCCCGTCGCCGGCGGGGGCGCTCGGGCCGATGCAGTTCGAGCCGGCCACGTGGGCCGTGTGGGGCATCGACGGGTTCGGCCAGAGCGGCCCGCCCAACATCATGAACCCCTACGACGCGGTGCCGTCGGCCGCGAGGATGCTGTGCGCCGACGGGGCCGCGCAGCCGGGCGCGTCGCTGTCCGCTGCCATCTTCGACTACAACCACGCGAACTGGTACGTCAGCGAGGTGCTCTCGCTCGCCGCGGAGTACGCCCAGGACTATTCCTGAGCGGCGTGACGAGGCAGCGCGCCCGGCCTGGTTGGATGGTGCCATGCCCCGCTATGACTCCTTCCTGCTGGTCTCCTTCGGCGGCCCCGAGAGCCGCGACGACGTGATGCCGTTCCTGGAGAACGTCACCCGCGGCCGCGGCGTGCCGCGCGAGCGGCTGGAGCAGGTCGCCGAGCACTACTACCGGTTCGGCGGGGTCAGCCCGATCAACCAGCGGTGCCGCGACCTGCTCGCCGCCGTCGAGAAGGACTTCGCGGCCAGCGGCGTCGACCTGCCGGTGTACTGGGGCAACCGGAACGCCGATCCCATGCTCACCGACACGGTGGCGGCCATGGCGGCCGACGGCAGGCGCCGCGCGGTCGCGTTCGTCACGTCGGCATACAGCTGCTATTCGAGTTGCAGGCAGTACCTGGAGGACATCGACCGGGCCAGGGCGGCCGTCCCCGGTGCCCCGCGGATCGACAAGCTGCGCCAGTTCTTCAACCACCCGGGGTTTGTCGAGCCGTTCGCCGACGCGGCGCGGAGCGCGGCAGAGTCGCTGCCGCTGCCCGCTGCGGGCACTTATGATCTTGTCTTTACCGCGCACAGCATCCCCGACGCGATGGCCGATGCCAGCGGGCCCGACGGTGGTGCGTACCCCCGGCAGCTCGCCGAGGCGTCGCGGCTGGTGGCCGAGCGGCTCGGGCGGGCCGATTCCTGGCGGCTGGTGTACCAGAGCCGCAGCGGCCCGCCGTCGGTGCCGTGGCTCGGCCCGGACATCGGGGACTGCATCACCGAGCTGGCCGAGTCGGGGTCCAGCGGGGTCGTTGTGGTGCCGGTCGGCTTCGTGTCCGACCACATGGAGGTCGTCTTCGATCTCGACGTCGAAGCGGCTGCGCAGGCCGAGCGGCTGGGCCTGCCGCTGGCACGCGCCGCGACACCGGACACCGACCCCCGGTTCGTCGCCATGATCACCGAGCTGGTCGCCGAACGCCGGGACGGGCTGGCGCCCCGGGCGCTCGGTGACCTGGGGCCGGCCCTCGGCGTTTGCGGCACCGGATGCTGCGGCGCGGGTGCGACCAGGCCGCGGGTGCCGGCGTGACCGCGGTGCAGGCCGAGGGCCTGCTCGACCTGGCCACCAGGGTGGCGGTGGCGGCGGGCCGGCTGCTGATCGGCAGCGGCGGCCGCCCGGAGGTCGTGGCCACCAAGTCGAGCCCGACCGACATCGTGACCGAGGCGGACCAGGCCGCGGAGGCGCTGATCCGGGACCTGATCGCCGAGGCGCGGCCCGGTGACCGGATCCTCGGCGAGGAGGGCGGCGAGACCGGTTCGCGGAGTGGGCCGGGCGGGACGGCTGGGCCGGGCGGGGTCCGGTGGATCGTCGACCCGCTGGACGGCACCGTGAACTACCTGTACGGGCTTCCCGACTGGGCGGTCAGCATCGCCGCCGAGGTCGACGGCACCGTGGTGGCCGGTGCGGTGTTCGTGCCGCGGCGCGACGAGCTGTACAGCGCGCGCGCCGGCGGCGGCGCGTGGCTGAGCTCGGGCGCCCTGGACTGGCGTGGCGAGGACACCCGCTCTCCGGTCAGGCTGGCCTGCAACCGCGACGTGCCGCTCGCACAGGCGCTGGTGGCCACCGGCTTCGGGTACGAGTCCGGGCGCCGGCAGGTCCAGGCCGACGTGCTGCGCGCTGTGCTGCCCCGGGTGCGCGACATCCGGCGTGGCGGGTCGGCCGCCGCGGACCTGTGCTCGGTGGCCTCGGGCACGGTGGACGCCTACTACGAGCGGGGCGTCAACCTGTGGGACATCGCGGCGGGCGGGCTGGTCGCCACCGAGGCCGGCGCCCAGCTCACGGGGCTGCATGGCAGGCCGCCGAGCCCGTCCATGACGATCGCCGCCGCGCCGCCGCTGCACGGTGAGCTGCACGACCTGCTGGCGAGCACGGACCCGGAGCGGGACGCCTGAGCCGGCCCGCCCGAACTGGTCTTCCGGGCCCCCGGCCTACGTGGTCTTCGTCAGCGTGCCCGTCGCGGCCGGCGCGCCCTTGCCCTTGAAGCTGAACTGGAGGGTGCTGCCCGAGCCGGGGGTGAGCGTGACGACGCCGGCCTGGCACGGGCCCTTCACGATGCCCTGGTTCATCGTGAGCGTGCCGAAGGTGTCGGACACCAGGCTGAGGTCATCGGAGCAGGTGAACGGGCCCGAGTAGCGGACCGAGCCCTCGCTGGCGCCGGAGGCCAGATTCACGTCGACGGTGACGCTGAACGTGCCGGACGAGCTGTCCTGCCTGACCTGGCCGGACCAGGTCCCCGCCAGGGAGGCGGGGACCGTGACCGTGCGCGTCGGCTTGGCGGTTGGCCTGGCCGTCGCGTGCGGGCTCTTGGCCGCTCCGGGCGGCGGGCTGGGCTGGTTGCTCTTGCCCTGGAGGATGTGGATGACGAGCGCGATGGCCACGATGCAGACGGCAACGCCCACTGCCCACCAGAGCGTCACGAGCCTGCGCCCCCGGCCCTCACGCGGCGGTGCCAGGGCGTCGTCCTGGACCGGCGGCGCCCCGGCCGGCGTCGCGCGCCTGGCTCCCTCCGCGAGCACCCCGGCCGGCGGGTCGCCGTCGCCGAGGAGCTCGATCACGACGGACCGGGCCGTCGGCTGCTCACCCGTGCCCCCGGACAGGCACTGGCCGGCGAGCGCGCGCAGCGGCTCGGGCAGCAGTTCCAGGTCGTCATAGGTCGGATCGGGAGGCCCGCCGGCGGCCGCGAACAGCACCGTGCGCGCCCACGCGCGCATGTCGGCGGCGGGGGTGGCCGAGCCGTAGGGCGGGGTGATGCCGAACTCGACGACCCGCGGGCCGTCCGGGCTCAGCACGACGTACTCGGGGCCGAAACCGCCATGGACCAGCCCGGCCTGGTGGATCGCGGCCAGCCCGGTTGCGGTCCCGATCGCCAGCGCCGCAAGGTCGCGGCCCTCCCAGGCGCCGTCGGCGGTCACGGACTCGCGCAGCGAGGGGCCCGGGACGTACTCGCTGACCAGGAACGCCTGCTTGCCGTCGAAGCCCGCGCCCAGGATCCGCGCCGCGCAGAACGGCGCGACCATCGAGGCGGCGTTCGCCTCGGCCGTGAACCGGTCGCGCTCGGCAGCGTCAGCGGTCCAGTCGCCGTCCAGCAGAGTGATCGTCACGTCGCTGCCGTCGGCGGCTCTGGCAAGGTAGACCGGGCCGGCGCCGGGCATCCCGCCGATCCGCCCGCCAAGCCGGTATCGGCCCACGTGACTCGGGTCGTCCGCATGCAGCGGCTCGACGTGGGGCATAAACCGTCTCCGCGGGGTCGTGCAGGCCGGCGAGGTGCACCGTTCGTGTCATACGCACCTTGTGCCTGCTAGGGGCGTTGATGGAGCTGATGGAGCGTGTTGTCACCCGAGATTTTAGATGGAATGCGAGGTCCGGGGGGATGCTCCGGCGCAGGACCGGTCGAGACACGAACCGCCGGGGGTGGCCGGTACGTGTACCAGGCGCCGGGACGTGACAGAATTCCCCGCCGGATTCGGGCACAACCGAGGCTCCCCGAGCGTTACACCCGCGCGATAGGTGAAGAAGATGGAGGGGTAAGGGCCCACATGGCTACCGACTACGACAGCCCGAGGAAGACAGACGACGAGCTCAGCGAGGACAGTCTGCAAGAGCTCCAGGCACGACGGATGGACAAGTCATCGACCGCGATCGACCTCGACCCGGACGATGTTGCTGAGTCTCTGGAACTGCCCGGGGCGGATCTGTCCAACGAGGAGCTCTCGTTCGCCGTGATCCCACGTCGGTCCGACGAGTTCACGTGCTCGAGCTGCTTCCTCGTCCACCACAGGAGCCAGCTTGCCGAAACCAAGGGCGGGCAGCTCGTCTGTCGGGAGTGCGCGGCCTAGGCCGGCCTGGCGCTGCGATGCCAGGGCCGCGAGGCCGCTTCACGCACACGGCGGTGCCGTGCGCGGCTGGCGCCATGCCCTGCTTCGGCGGGCGTGGCGCCTGCAGTCCTGGACGACGCTCCCAAAAATCCTCCTGAAGGAGCATCGAAGATCGTCACGGGGTAGCTAGCTTCATCGAAGGCGCCGGTCCGCGTCGCCGGGGTCAGCCCGGTTCGGCCGAGCTGAGGTAGGCGCGCAGGTTCGCCACCAGCATCGAGATCTCTGGTTCCATACCGCGCCGGGCATCCGGCCATTCGTCCACGCCATCCCACCAGTACTCGCGCGGGGTTCCCGGGTACCGCGGCAGGAGATGGACGTGCAGGTGCGGCGTGCCGTCGCCGATCACGGACGCATAGACGTGCTCGGCCAGCGCCACCTCGCGCAGCGCCCGGCTGGCACGAGAGGCCCACAGGCCCACGGCCCTGGCCTCGGCGTCGGTGAGGTCCTCGAGCCCTGGCGCGTGCCGTTTGGGCTCGACCAGCAGATGCCCCAGGTAGACCGGGCTGCCGTCCCTGCCGGGCGCTTCCGGAGACACGTGGGAGACCACGACCAGGTCGTCCTCGGCGACCGGGCCGCCGGGCAGCAGCGGCCCCTGCTCCCAGTGCTTGCGGCAGACAAAGCAGTCGCTCGCGGCATCTAAATCTGCCATGGGTGCAATTCTGGCATCTGCGCGAAGGCTTGACAGTAACTGTATCTACCTGTAACCATACGCCCCATGACGCTCCTGGCCGCTGCCCCCCTCCGGCGGTCGCGTGACCACACCGTCGCCGTCGTTCCCGCAGCTCATATGCCAGCCTGAGCACCCGACGCTGACCTCATGCCGGACCTCGACAGCCTGTTGCAGGCCGACTCCGTGGCGGTCGTGGGCGCACGCGACGACACCACCACCTACGGCGGCCGGGCATGGACGTATCTGACCCGCACGTACCACGGCACCGCGATCGCGGTCAACGGGCGCCCCGGCGCGGTGACGTCGCGGCCGTGTGTGGCGGCGCTTGCCGAGGTTGATCCGGCCCCCGAGGCCGTCGTCCTGGCCACCCCCGCCCACAGCGTGATCGGCCTGCTGGAGCAAGCCGGCGCGATGGGCACCCGCGCGGCGGTGATCTTCTCGAGGGAGCTGTTCGGTTCCGAGGAACAGATCAAGGCCGTCGCCGACCGGTTCGGCATGAGCGTGCTCGGGCCGAACTGCCTGGGGCTGATCAACGCGAACGCGGGCTTCGTCCTGTCCAGCTCGATCAGCCTGGAGCGTCCGTCCCGGCCCGGTCCGCTGGCGTTCGTGAGCCAGAGCGGTGCGCTGATGGGCCTGCTGCACGCGCGATCGATCGATCTCGGCCTGGGCCTGGGCCTGTGCGTGTCGACCGGCAGCCAGGCCGTGGTGCGGGCCGAGGACGTCCTGCTCGAGCTCGCTGGCACCGATGACGTCGACGCCGTGGGCGTGTATGTGGAGAGCATCGACGTGACGGCGTTTACCGCTGCGGCCCGGGCGCTCGCCGCACGGGACATCCGGCTGGTGGCGCTGAAGGCCGGCTCGAGTCCGGCGGGGAGCAGGGCGGCCATGGCGCACTCCGGCGCCCTGGCCGGCAGCGGCGCGGCCTTCGCCGCGCTCGCCCGGGATCTCGGCGTGGTCGTGATCGACGACCCCGGTGACTTCCTGACCACGCTGGCGCTGGCCTCGAGCAAGGGCCCGCGCTGGTACGTAACCACGTCATCGGGAGGGATGGCCGCGATCGCCGCCGACCAGGCGGCCGCCCTCGGCGTGCAGCTTCCCGCGATGCGGGACGGTCTCGGCACCCCGCCAGCGAGGCTGGGCGGGCTCAATCCAACGGATCTCGACGCGGACGCCGCGACCACCGGCCAGAAGCTGGAGCTGATCGCCACGCTGGCCGGTGAATCGCAGCTGGACGGCGTGCTGGTCGTGATCAGCGACATGCCGGCCGCCGGCGAGTTCACCAGGCAGCTGGCCCCGGTGGTCAGGGAGGGCGGCGGGCGGGTCTTCGTGGTTTCCGAGTGCAGCCGGCAGCTCGCCCCGGTGTGGGATGAGTGGGTCGGCTCCGGCCTGGCGTACCTGCCCGGGCTGGCGCCCGCCCTGCGGGCCATCGGCCGGCTGCACGGGCGGACTCCCCACCAGGCCGGGCCCGGTCCGGTGCGCCGCGCGCGCCTCCTCCCGCCCTTCGAGGTGGGACAGTTGCTGCGCGAAGCCGGCCTGCCGGTGCTGCCCGCGCGGGAGGCCGGCTCGGCCGAGGAGGCCGTGTCCGCGGCCGAGAGCCTCGGCTACCCGGCCGTCGTGAAGGTCTCGCGGGCCCTGCACCGGGGGCCGGGCCGGGTCCGGCTCGGCCTGCGCAGCGCGGGCGAGGTCGCAGCCGCATACCGCGAGCTGGCGGCGGAAGGGCCCGTTCTGGTCCAGCCGCAGTCGGCGCCGGGGCTGGAGTGCTACGTGGGGGTGCGCGCGGATCCGGTGTTCGGCCGCCTGCTCCTGCTCGGCGCGGGCGGGCCGGCCGTCGAGGATCTGGCCGACGTCGTGATCGGCCGCGACCCGCTGGACGCCAGCCAGATCTGCCAGCTCATCGCCTCGACCCGGGCCTGGCGGTGGCTCGCCAGCCCCGCGTCGCGGGAGCTCTTCGACATCGGGTCGCTCGCGGGAGTCGCGGCGAAGGCGCTGCGGGTGCTCGCTGAGTCGCCGGATCTGGAGAGCCTCGACCTCAACCCGGTCGTCGTCACCGAGGCGGGTGCCATCGTCGTCGACGCCAAGGCCAGCGGGCGCTGGCCGCGCTCTGCCACGGACACACGGGAGGTTCCGGCATGACTGACGTTCCGCTACCGGATCGGGCGCGCGTCGCCCTGGTGACCGGGAGCGCGCGGGGAATGGGACGCGAGCACGCGCTCGCGCTCAGCGCGGCCGGGTGGGCGGTAGCCCTCATCGACCTGCTGGGCGGGCAGCTGGAGGAGGTGCGGGCCGAGATCCGCGACCTCGGCGGCCAGGCGCGCAGCTATCCGGGCGACATCACCGCCGACGGCTTTGCCCGGGAGGTGACCGAGGACGCCTCCTCGTGGGGCACCGTTGCAGGCCTGGTCAACAACGCCGGCGTCGGCAGCCCGCCGATCCCGATGGCCGAACTGTCGGTCGACGGGTTCGCCGCGATGTTCGAGGTTCACGTTCTGGGCAGCGTCCGCTGCATCATGGCGGTGCTGCCGCACATGCGCAGCGGCGGGTTCGGCCGGATCGTCAACATCGCGTCTTACTGCGCGCTGACCGGCTCGGTCGGCTATGCCCACTACTGCACCGCCAAGGCCGCGCTGATCGGCCTGACCCGGAGCCTGGCGCGCGAGGTTGCCGGGTCGGGGATCACGGTGAACGCGATCGCGCCCGGGCTGATCGAGACGCCGATGACCGCCGCCGACCCGGAGCAGGTGCGCGCCGCCGCCATCCGGGGCATTCCCGTCGGGCGCTACGGCCAGCCGGGGGAGGTGGCCGGCATGGCCCGCTACCTGCTGTCGCCGGAGGCCGGCTTCGTGACCGGGCAGGTCCTTCACGTCGACGGCGGAATGGTCATGGCATGACCCGGTCAGCGGATTCCAGCTTCCAGATGGTGTCGGCGCTGCTCGAGCCCCGCTCGGTCGCGGTCCTCGGGGCTTCGGACCGGACCGGCGTCGGGCAGCGGGTCGTGGCGAACCTGCTGACGCTGGGCTACCCGGGCGATCTGTACCTGATCAACCGCAACCGCTCGGTGGTCGCGGGTTTGCCCGCCTACCCCTCGCTGGCGGATCTGCCCGCGGTCCCCGAACTGGTGGTGGCCGCCGTCAACCGCGAGGCCGCGGTGCGGGAGATGGCCGAGGCCTCCCGGCTGGGCGCCCGCGCGGCGGTGGTCCTCGCGGCCGGCTTCGCCGAGGCGGGCGAGCGGGGGCGCGAGCTCGACGCCGGGCTGAGGGCGGCAACCCGCGAGATGGCCCTGCTGG
Source organism: Streptosporangiaceae bacterium (assembly GCA_030039095.1). The sequence continues at coordinate 31,272 of JASHQP010000225.1, read as the reverse complement.
GACCCAACTGCCTCGGGTTCGTCAACCTGGTCGACGACGTCGCCGCCTACAGCGGGCCGCTCATGGAGCCGCCGGAGCGAGGGACTGTCGCGCTCGTCTCCCAGAGCGGGGCGCTGGCCTGCGTCTTCACCGGTGCCGCCGCGGAGCGCGGTCTGCGGTTCAGCCACGTGATCACCGCGGGCAACCAGGTCGGCCTGGACACCGTGGACTACCTGCGGTACCTCGGCCGCCACCCGGACGTCACGGTGATCGCGTGCTACCTGGAGGGCTTCACCGACGGGCGGGCGCTGGCGGCGGCCATGCGCGAGGCGGTCGAGGCCGGGAAGTCTGTCATCGTGCTGAAGGCGGGCCGCTCCCGGGCCGGCGGGGCGGCGGCCCGTACCCACACCGGTGCGCTGGCCGGGTCCGCAGCGATCCAGTTCAGCATCTGGCAGCAAAACGGCGTGCTGGTCGCGACCGATCCCGAGGAGTTCCTGGCGCTGATCGAGCTCTGCTCGCGGATCCGGGCCACGGCGGGCTCCCGGGCCGGGATCCTGACGATCTCGGGCGGTGAGCGCTTGCTGATCGCGGACGCGGCGGAGGAAACCGGCATCCGGCTCGCCCGCTTCGACGACGCAACGGCCGACGGCCTGGCCGCGTCGCTGCCCGCGTACGCCTCGATCGCCAACCCGCTGGATACGACCGGAGCGGGCGTGGTCGACGGGAACGCGACTGTACACCGCCAGGCCGCCTCGCTGGTCTGCCAGGACCCCAACGTCGACATCGTGGTCGCCTGCCAGGACGCCAAGAACGGCTGGATCCAGGCTGACCATCGTTCCAGCTTGTTCCGTGACTGCGTGGAGGCCGCCGCGGATGCGGCCGTGACGGCGGCCAAGCCGCTCGTCGTCATCTCGCCGACCACCGGGGACATCGACGCCGAGGCGCGCGAGTACCTGCGGCGCCGGGAGGTTCCGGTGCTGATGGGCCTTCGCCCCGGCCTGAGTGCGCTGGCCCAGGTCATCCGGGCAGGAGCTGCCCACCCTGCTGCTGCCCACCCTGCCGCTGCCCACCCCGGGATCGCGCTCAGCGGCCTGGACTCCCTCGCCCGGCTCGGCGAGCATGGCGTCCCGGTCTGCCCCACCCGGCTCGTCTCGACCGAGGCCGAGGCGGTCATCGCCGGTGAGGAACTCGGATACCCGGTCGCCATGAAGATCGACGGCCCGGGGATCCAGCACCGGTCGGAGCTCGGCGGGGTGCGCACCGGGCTGTCGTCCGCGGCGGCCGTCCAGGCGGCGTGGGCCGAGCTGGCCGAGGTGGCGGCGACGGTGCGGCCGGGCCGGCTCCCCGAGGTGCTGGTGCAGCCGATGATCTCCGGCGGCGTCGAGCTGTTCGTCGGCGGCCTGCGGGACGAGCAGTTCGGCCCCGTGGTCCTGTTCGGAACGGGCGGTCTTCTCCTCGAGCTCGTTCGGGACACCGTGCCCGCGCTGGCGCCGCTCGACGACGCAGCGGCGCTGAGGCTGATCACGGCCAGCCATGCCCATCGCCTGCTGGGTGGTTTCCGCGGCGGGCCGGCCGCGGACGTCGAACGTGTCGCCGCCGCGGTCGCCGCCATTTCCAGGGTCGCCGCGATGCCCGACGTCGCCGCGCTCGACGTCAATCCGCTGATCGCCCTCCCTGACCGGGTGACGGTGGTCGACGCGAAGATCGTCAAAGCCGGGGAGGGTGGCCGGGGGCCGGGCGGCGCGGTACCGCAAAACCCCTGACCGCGCGGGCCTCGGAGCCCTTGACAGTAACTGTATCTACCTGTAACCATACGCGGCATGACGCCACCGGCCGACAGGGAAATCCCCGGACTGCATGTGCGCCGAGAATCACCGATCCCGGTGTTCCTGCAGCTCAAAAGTCAGCTGGAATACCTGATCGTGACCGGGAAGCTGCCGCCCGGGCACCGGCTGCCATCGATCCGGCAGGTCGCCAAGCTCCTCGGCGTCGGGCCCGCCACGGTGGTGCGCGCCTACCAGGAACTGGTGGCCGCGGGACTGGCCGTGTCCAACGAGAGCGTCGGCTTCTTCGTCACCGGCACCGAGCCGGGCTGGAGCCGCCCGCACGCCCGGGTCCGCGATCAGGTGACCGCGCTGCTCGAGGATGCCGTGCAGGACGGCCTGAGCATCGACCAGGTGCTGCAGATCTTCCTGGCGCAGGTCGCCGAGTTGCGCGTGTCGCACGCCCGGCCCGAGCTGATCGTGGTCTGCAAGCCGGGAGCCCGGATCGAGGAACTGGCCATGCACCTGCGTCACGCGCTGGCCGATCTCGGCGTCGAGGTGACCGGCGCAACCCTGGACGATCTCGCTGCCGACCTCGGCGGCTGGATGCCGAGGCTGCAGAAGGCCCAGTGCGTCGTCAGCCTCATGTTCGACGTACAGCAGGCCAGGGCGCTGCTCGGGAGCCGCGGCATCGAGGTCATGCCGCTGCTCGGCGCGCTGCGCGAGGACACCAGGGACAAGATCATAAGCTTGCCGGCCGGAACCAGGGTCGGCATCGTGTCCGGCTCCCTTGACTTCGTTGACGGCATGATTACGGCCGCGACCAGCATCAACCCCGGGCTCGCCATCACCGGGGCCTGCGACAGCTCCGACCAGAAGGCCATCAGCCAGCTGCTGGCCGGAAGCGACTGCATCATCTACGGCACCCTGGCCAGGCACGTGATCGACCGGCAGCTTCCGTCGTCCACGGAGGCCATCGAGCTGATCTACATCCCGGACGATTCATCCATCCAGCGGCTGCGCCGTCTGCTGCGCGACGAAGGACCCTGACCGTGGCCGCCGCCGATGTGGACTTCCCTGCCGAGGGTGTCGGCAGGATCACGCTGAACCGGCCGCACGTCCTGAACGCGATCAACCGGGAACTGCTCGACGACTTCGCCGCGGCCGCCGAGCGGCTGGAACGCGACCAGGCCGTGCACGCGGTGATCCTCACCGGCGCGGGCCGTGCGTTCTCGGCGGGTTTCGACCTCAAGGCCGAGGCCGACGAGGGCACGCTGCCGGTCGAGACCTGGGCGGACCGCTTCACCGGCGACTGGGACGTGTTCCTGCGCATCTGGCGCAGCGCCAAGCCGTACGTGGCCGCGGTGCGCGGCTACAACCTGGGCGGCGCGCTGGAGCTCTCGCTGCTGGCCGACGTCACCGTGGCCTCGGCGGGCGCGACATTCGGCCTGCCCGAGATCCGGCACGCCGGAGGCCCCGGCGCGGCGATGCTTCCCTGGGTCATCGGCATGAAGGCGGCCAAGCTGCTCATGATGAGCGGCGACAGCGTCGACGCCGCCCGGGCGCTCGAGCTCGGCATCGTCACCACGGTGGTCGCCGACGACGAGCTCGACGAGGAGTCGGTGCGGATCGCCGCCAGGCTCGCGGGCATCCCGCCCACCGCGATGAAGCTCACCAAGCTCGCCCTGAACAGAACCTACGAGCGCATGGGGTTCCTGGGCGCCGTCAACGAGAACTACATGATCTCGACAGTGCTCAACGCGACAGCTGACTATCGCGAGCAAGAGGAGCAGCGGCAGGAGATCCCGCTGAAGGAGTTCCTGCGCAAGCGCGATGCGGCTGATCGCTAATCGTTCCGGCAACTGGTCACGAGTAAGAGGGTCAGACATGACACAGCTCTCCATGAACAGACGGGCATTCATCACGAGATCCGGGCAGGCCTGCGCCGCGCTGGGGGTGCTGGGGGCCGGGGGCCTGCTGGCCGGCTGCAACTCGGCCGCGTCGTCGGCCAACGCGGGCTCGTCGGGAACGCTCCACGTCTCCCTGCAGGAGAGCTATCTGAACAACGCCGAGTTCGCCGGCTATTACATCGCGGCGAAGAAGGGCTACTACGCGAAGTACGGGCTGGACGTCAACATCATCGCGGCCGGCGCGACGACCGACCCCCGGACCGTGGTGGCGAACGGCGGCGCGCAGATCGGCTTCGTGTCGGAAACCAGCGACGTGCTGATCGGAATTTCCCAGGGCGTGCCCTACAAGTGCTTCGGCGCGACGTTCCAGGCCAACCCGGGCTGCCTGATGGTGCTCGCGAAGTCCGACATCTTCAACGTGAAGGACCTCGAGGGCAAGACGATCGGCATGCAGGACGACGCCCGTCAGCAGGTGCTCGGCATCCTGCAGAGCAACGGCGTGCCGGCCGACAAGGTGAATCTGCAGGTCGTCGGCGACGACCCGACGCCGCTGGTGCTCGGCAAGATCGACGCGTACACCGCGTACGCGTTCAACGAGCCGATCGCGCTGAAGATGCAGGGCATCGGCACCCGGTGCTACTCGTTCTCCGACATCGGCCTGCCCGGGTACGGGGACAACCTCATCGCGACGAACGACACCATCAAGTCGAGCCCGGACATGCTCGCCAGGTTCATCAGGGCGTCGCAGGAAGCCTGGGCGTACTCGATCGCCCATCCCGCCGAGGCGGTCTCGGTGACACTCGACGACTACCCGTCCGGCCAGAACGCCACCCAGCAGAAGCTGCAGATGCAGGCCCAGATCCCGATGCTGACGTCGGCGGCAACCAGGGCCCACGGCCTGCTGTGGATCGAGCCGAGCGTTTGGGGGAAGGCCATCACGACCGCGGAGGCGGCGCACTCGCTGAAGAAGCCGGTCACCGTCGCGGAGAGCCTGACCCTCGACATTCTGGAGCGCGCGGCGAAGGTCACCCCCAGCTGACCGATGCCGTCCACAGCGAGAATCGACCCCGAGTTGATCGTCGACGTGCAGGATGCGGGCCTGCGCTATGCCACACGCCCGCCGGTCCAGGCGCTCGACGGCGTCAGCTTGCGGGTGCGAAAGGGCAGCTTCGTCAGCCTGATCGGCCCGTCCGGCTGTGGCAAGTCCACCCTGCTCCGCCTCGTGTCCGGCATCCTGGACCCGACCACCGGTACGGTGCGGGTCGAGGGCGGCTCGCCGGCCGCGGCCCAGAAGGCGCACCGGTTCGGCTTCGTGTTCCAGGATCCCGCGCTGCTTCCATGGCGCAGCGTGCAGGACAACGTGGAGCTCCTGGCCGAGCTTGTCGGGCAGCCGGCGGCCGAGCGGCGCGCCCGATCGCTCGAGCTGCTCGCCCTGGTTGGCCTCGACGGGCGCGAGCGGCTGCGCCCAGCCCAGCTGTCCGGCGGAATGCGGCAGCGGGTGGCGATCGCCCGGGCTCTGGCCATCGAGCCGTCGATCCTGCTGATGGACGAGCCGTTCTCCGCCCTCGACGAGTTCCAGCGGGAGATCCTCAACGATGAGCTGCTGCGGATCTGGCAGGAGCAGCAGAACTCGGTCCTGTTCGTCACGCACAACATCGAAGAGGCGGTGTATCTCTCCGACACGGTTCATGTCATGAGCGCGAGTCCGGGAACGGTCGTCGAGAGCATCGAGGTGGACCTGCCCCGGCCGAGGACCGGGGCCATGCGGGTGATGCCGGAGTTCCTCCGGCTGAGGAGGCGGCTGCGTGAAGTCCTCGTCCGTTGAACAGCCGCCCGTGAGCAGCGAGGCCGCCGACCGGGCACGGGCCGGGCAGGGCCCCCGGCTGGGCCGCGGCTCTGCCCTGGTCAGGTGGCTGCTGCCGGTCGGCGTCATCGTGGTCATCCTGTGCATCTGGCAGGCAGCCGTCGCGATCTTCGGGCTGAAGCCCTACTTCATCCCGTCACCGACGCTGATCGCGCGGACGTTCTGGGACAACGCCGCGACGATCGGCGACAACACGGTGCCGACGGTCCTGCAGGCGCTGACCGGGTTCGCGATCGGCAACGCGCTGGCGGTCGTCCTGTCGATCTGGTTCGTCCATGTCCGGCCCGCCCGCCGGGCCCTGTACCCGCTCGCGATCATCCTGCAGAGCATCCCGCTGGTGGCGCTGGCCCCGGTCGCGATCGTCACCCTGGGCACCGGGTTCACCACGAAGGTCGTGATGACCGCGATCATCTCGTTCTTCCCGACGCTCGTGAACATGATGCGGGGGCTCGACTCCATCGACCTGTCCCTCGTCGAGCTGTTCAAGAGCGTGCACGCCACCCGCGCCGACGTGCTGTGGAAGCTGCGCTGGCCGAGCGCCCTGCCTTACCTGTTCTCGGGGCTGCGGATCACCGCGAGCGCAAGTGTGGTCGGCGCGATCATCGTGGAGTGGATCGGCAGCGACACCGGGCTCGGCTACATGGTCATCAACTCGACGTACCAGTTCAACACGCCGTTGCTGTGGGCGGCCCTGGTGGCCTCGTCGCTGCTGGTGCTCGTCGCCTTCGGCCTGGTCGCGCTCGCCGAGCGGCTGCTGATCCCGTGGAACACGGCCTCCGGAGCCGACCAGCCGCGGTGACGTCCGCCTCCGCGTGACCGGGCCGGTGCCCGGGCGACCGGGCCGGTGCCCAGGCGGCAGCGACCGAACCGCCATAATGCGACCACCGTGATCGCTGTAGGCAGGGGCGGTGGCGGGGACGTTGCGGGGGAGAAGTGGCGGGAGTACAGGAGGGCGCATGGGCGCGCAGGCGGACGTGGTGTTCACCGGCGGGGCGGTCTATACCCCGGACCCAGCGGATCCCGGCCGGCGCCGGGTCGTCCCAGCGGGCCCGGGGCCGCGGGCGGTCGCGGTGCTCGGCGGCCGCATCGTGGCCGTTGGCGAGGCCGGCGACCGCGACATCGGCGACCTGACTGGCCCTCGCACCGAGGTGATCGACCTGCGTGGCCGGGCGCTGCTGCCCGGATTCCAGGACGCACACGTCCATCCCTCGTGGGCTGGTGTGACCCTGATGGGCTGCAGCCTGATCGGGTCCGCGAGCCTGGACGACGCGCTCGCCAGGATCAGGGCCTACGCGGCCCAGCGCGATGAGAAGGAATGGGTAGTCGGCAGCGGCTGGCGGATGGACTGGTTCGAGCGTGGAACGCCGGACCGCCAGATTCTTGACCGGGTGGCCGGCGGCCGGCCCGTGTACCTCACCAATCGTGACGGCCACGGTGCCTGGGTCAGCACCCGCGCGCTGGAGATCGCCGGCATCGACGCCGCCACGCCCGACCCGCCGGACGGCAGGATCGAGCACGACGCCAGCGGCTCACCCCAGGGCACCCTGCACGAGGGGGCCGCCACCCTGGTGGGCCGCCACGTGCCCGCGCTCACGCTGGACGAACGGGTCAGCGGGCTGCTGCTGGCCCAGGAGCACCTGCACGCGCGGGGCATCACCGCGTGGCAGGACGCGATCATCGGCGACTACCTCGGCTCGGGTGACCCACTGCCGGTGTACCTGGCGGCGGCCCGGGCCGGGATGCTGACCGCCCGGGTCCAGGGCGCGCTCTGGTGGGACCGCGGGCGGGACCGCAGCCAGTTGCCCGAGATCCTGGCCCGGCGCGAGGAAGGTCAGGCGGGCCGGTTCCGCGCGAACACCGTGAAGATCATGCAGGACGGGGTGGCGGAGAGCTTCACCGCCGGGATGATCGATCCCTACCTCGACATGTGCGGATGCCAGACGGCCAACCGGGGCCTGTCCCACGTGGACGCGGCGGCCCTGCGGGAGTACGTGACCATTCTCGACGCGCACGGATTCCAGGTGCACCTGCACGCGATCGGCGACCGCGCGGTCCGCGAATCGCTGGACGCGCTGGAGGCCGCGCTCGCCGCGAACGGCGCCAGCGACAACCGCCATCACATCGCCCACCTCCAGGTGATGCATCCAGACGACATCCCGAGGTTCGCCGCGCTCGGAGTCACCGCGAACGTTCAGGCCCTCTGGGCAGCGCACGAGGCTCAGATGGACACGCTGACGATCCCGTTCATCGGGCCGGAACGCGCCGCGCGGCAGTACTTGTTCGGGGACCTGCTCCGGTCCGGTGCTCGCCTCGCAGGCGGCAGCGACTGGGCCGTGAGCAGCGCGAACCCACTTCGCGCCGTTCAGGTCGCGGTGACCAGGACGCTGCCGGGGACTGGTGCGGAGCCGCTGCTGCCCGGTCAGAGCCTGTCCATCGGCGAGGCGCTGGCCGCGTACACGGCCGGTTCCGCATATGTGAACCATCTGGACGACACGGGCGCCGTCGAGGTCGGTAAGCTCGCCGATCTGGTCGTCCTCGACCGGGACCCGTTCGCGGTGCCGCCGGACGAGATCGCCAGCGCGTCGGTGGACCTCACCTACGTGGGCGGTGAGCGGGTGTTTGCGGCGCAGCGTTAGCCGGCTAATATCACGCCGGTACGTTGTGCATCCCGCTACTGGAGGAGCCGATGGAGACTGTCCCGCTTGGCAGCGGAGGGCCCCAGGTGTCGAGGGCCGGCCTCGGCCTGCTGGGCATGTCCGGCATCTACGGGCGGGCCGACGACAACGAGAGCATCGTCACGATCCGGGCGGCGCTGGACGCGGGGATCTGCCTGCTGGACACCGGCGATTTCTACGGCTCGGGCCACAACGAGATGCTGCTGCGCGACGCCCTGCGCGGCGTCCCCCGTGACAGCGTGTTCATCCAGGTCAAGTTCGGTGGCCAGCGGGACCCCCGGGGCATGTTCATCGGGCACGACACCAGCCCGGTCATGGCCAAGAGCTCGCTTGCCTACTCGCTGCAGCGGCTCGGCACCGACTATGTCGACCTGTACCAGCCGTCCCGGCTCGACCCGCGGGTCCCGATCGAGGACACGGTCGGCGCGATCGCGGAAATGATCGAGGCCGGCTACGTCCGGTACCTCGGGCTGTCCGAGGTCGGCGCCGCGACCATCCGGCGGGCGCACGCCGTCCACCCGGTGACCGCGCTGCAGATCGAGTACTCGCTGATGAGCCGGGGGATCGAGGCGCAGATCCTGCCGACGGTCCGCGAGCTGGGCATCGGGGTGACCGCGTACGGGGTGATGTCGCGCGGCCTGCTGTCCACCGCGAGCGCGCGTGAGATCCGGCCGGGCGACCCGCGGTCCCGGTTCCCCCGGTTCCAGGGCGAGAACCTGGAGCGCAACCTGGCCCTGCTGGCCGAATTGGAGAAGATCGCGCAGTCCCGCGGTGTGACAACCGCCCAGCTGGCCATCGCCTGGGTTCTGTCCCGCGGCAACGACATCGTGCCGCTGATCGGCACCAAGCGGCGTGACCGGCTGGCCGAGGCGCTCGGTGCTCTCACGCTTCGCCTCGATCCCGCAGACCTCGCCGCCCTCGAGGCGGCGGTGCCGCCGGGCCAGGTCGCCGGTGACCGCTACGACGCCCGTCAGATGGCCGCGCTGGACAGTGAGAAGGCGTAGCCTGTCACGTCACATCTGTTCTTGTGTTCTTGCTCAGGTCGAGGGGTTCTCGAAAACCCCCAGCGGGCTCGGCGCGTAAAACTCGATCACGAGTTCGGGCCTGCCACGTTGCCGCGTGAGCTGGGTGTGCTCGGGAAGATACGGCGCCGTCTCGTGCGTGCGCACGTAGGTCAGGACCGAGCGCAGGCCTGCCTTGCTGCCCGTCAGGGTGAGGGAGCGGAGCGGCATGCCCACGTTGGCGCCCGGTCCTGAGTCGCTGAACGCCGCGACGTCTAGCCGGAACGAAGGCGCCAGAAAAGAGAGCAGGACGATCAGACGCGAATCGACCTGCCCGGCGGCCAGTTGCCTGCGAGCCGAGGCCGATAGCGAAATAGAAGCAAGCGTCAGCAGCGCGCCGGCGGCTGTCTTCCGCTCTTTCTGGTCGGCCCTGAACTGCTGCATGAACGCGGCGGCTCCATGGGGCGCGATCAGCCGCACGTCGATACGTGAATTCCCGGACCCGAAGCTCGAGAGCACCGCCGGCGAATAGACGGTGGTCAGACTGCTGCCGAGCTGCTTCCGAATGGTTGCCGTCGCCACGACGATCTGTGAGCCAAGGAGGCTAGATGCGCTGGACGCCAGCACGCGCAGATCAGGCGAGGGAATTCCGTGTGCCTCGAGCGCCCGGCACATCACGGGGTCACAGGACATGACGGCTGTGCGACTGACCTGCTGCGCGATCCAAGCTGCGGCCTGGTTGCGTGTCGCCGCACTGATCTGGGCCGGCGTCAGGGATTTGTGCGCCGAGGTGTGCAAGGACTGCGCGACAGCCCAGGACCCGGAAGCCAGGAGAACTGCCGCCGCGACGGTCGCGGGAAGGCGATAGCGCCGAAGGCCCGTCCGTTCAGCCGGCTCTGTCTGGGCCGCCTTGTCTGGTGCTGTCAGGACAGCGGCAGCAGCCTTACGCTGCGTCGGCTGGCTCCCGGGGTGTACAGCCTCGGCCGCCGCGGCTGCCCGCTTCTGAGCTTGCTGGCGTTCCCGTTCCTGGCGTGCGCGTTCCTCGGTCTCCTTGCGCTGCTGCTCGAGGCGGGTGCGCTCCTCCTCCTGGCGGGTGCGCTCCTGCTCGAGTTGCGCGGCTCGCTCCTGCTCTTCGCGAGCGCGTTCTTCTGCTTGCTGGCGTTCCTGTTCTTGGCGAGCGCGTTGCCCGGCTTCTTTGCGTTCCCACTCCTGGCGGGCGAGTTCTATCTCTTTACGCTGCCGCTCGAGGCGAGCGCGGTCCTCCTCCTCGCGTGCGCGGTCCTGCTCGAGTTGCGCGGCTCGCTCCTGCTCCTGGCGGGCGTGTGCCTCGGCCTCTTCACGGTCTTGGAGCCGGGCACGTGCTTCGAGACGGGCGCGTGCTTCCGCCTCTTCGCGTTCCCGCTCTTGGCGGGCGCGTCGCTGGGCCGCCCACTGCCGATCCTCGAGTTCCTGCTCTAGGCGGATGCGCTCCTTTTCAGCACGTTCTTTCTCTTGGAGGGCGCGCTCCTGCACGACTCGGGCCGCTCGCTCCCGTTCCTGGTGAGCGCGTTCTTCCAGCGCGCGCGCCAGTTCCTGCCGGGCGGTGCGCTTCTCTTCGGCAGCGCGAGCACGCTCGGCGGCTCGTTCCTGCCGGGTAGTGCGCTTCTGCTCACGCTTGGCGTGACGTTCGTGCTGCTGGCGTGTGCGCTCTTCAGCCGCGCGTTCGCGCTCTAGCTGCGCAGGGCGTTCCTGCTCCTCTCGGGCTCGCACGTCCGCTGCGGCACGTTCGTCCTGCGCGGCGTGCTCTTCCGGCTGCTGAGTGCCCGGCTGCGCATCCCGATGCTGCCTGCTGGCCGGCACTCGGCCGTTGGTCTGGGCTGTTCCTGCCCCGCCATTCGACTCTGCCCCGCCATTCGACTCTGCCGAGTCGGTCGGCGGTGTGTCCTCCGCTGGAGCAACTGGATCGGCAATGCCCCCCGAAGCCGTTAGCCGAGGTATCGGAGCCGTATCGAACTCGGCATCCTGATCCGACAAGCGCCCCTCGCGGTTGTGCATCAGGTCTGGCACCACCGACTGCAACAGCCCGTTCGGGGATTTCGGCCCGTCGGCCTGGCCCGAGGCGCGGCGTGTCATGCGCGTGGAAGACCTGTTGCGCCCGGACCGATCCGGCTGGCCCCCATGTTGTCGCCCGGCCTCCAGATCACGAGCCGCCTGCGCATGCGCTGCGTTGACGACGGCCTGAATACGCTGTCGGAACTCCTCTGGCAGATCCGGCGGCCTCCGCCGTTCTGGATCTGCCGGCCCAGCCTGGGTCGCCCCCGGCACCCGGCGTGCCAGCGGCGGCCGATCCTTCTCATCTGGCATGCGGCCAAACCCCCCGGGGGCACGCGCACAGGATGACGCAATCCCCGGGAGACAGCGCAGCATACGATGACGCCGTTATACAAGTGATATGACCTATTGTCACGAAATAGTTACGGCACATTTTCCAGTGCGGGCGCCGCTCTGACCGGCCTACGTACGGACCTTTGCCACCGAGAGGCGTTCATGTGCCCGGTGGACGTCTCACAATCCTCAGGCGTATCGCTCAGTAGCCGCCCGCAGACAGAAGATTCAGCAAACGTCCTTCATTGAGCGTGATCGGACAGTACCTTCTCGTATGGGGTATTCCTGTCCGTGGGGATATCGCCACGGCTAGTGATGCCATCGATACAGCAGGTGGGCTCCGGGGGGGAGCCGAGGCACCCCTTCGCACGCCCCTGACCGCAGGCGGGTGGCGCCTATGGAGCACGGGACGACGACGCACCGGGCGACGGCTACTTCCGATCCTTCCGTGCTGGACGCAGCGCCTGCAGTTCCTTCGGCCGGCACGCATCGGGAGCCGGGAGCACTCGAGCGCTACGTCCCTCGCTGGTGGCCCTTGCTCGCCGTGCTCGTCGTTCAGGCGATCCTGTCTATCCGTCTCGTCCATGCCGACACGGCGTTCGAGGATGAGGCCGCGTACCTGTGGGCCGGGCACCTCGAATGGGCTCACTGGCTGCACGGCACGCCGATCCCTCCTTTCTCTACTTACTTCTCCGGAGCGCCGGTCATCTACCCGCCGATTGCCGCGCTGGCAGACAGCATTGGTGGGCTGACCGCAGCCAGGATTCTGTCTCTGATCTTCATGCTCGGGGCAACTACGCTGCTGTGGGCCGTCACCAGCCGGCTCTATGGGCGGCGGGCCGCCTTCTTCGCCGCTGCGCTGTTCGCGGTCCTCGGGCCGACCCTGCACCTGGGTGCGTTCGCTACCTACGACGCCATGTCGCTCTTCCTCGTAGCGTTCGCTAGCTGGCTCGTGATCAGTGCCGCGGATGACGGTGATGCGACCGGACGGATGGTCATGGCCGGCCTCGTCCTGGCGCTAGCCAATGCGACAACGTATTCATCGGCCTTGTTCGACCCGGTTGTGGTGCTGCTCGTGGCGTTGACCGCTTTCCCGAAGCCGGGCCGGAGGGCTGCTTTCCGTCGGATCTGGATCTTCGTCGTCGTCCTTGTGACGCCCCTTCTCCTGGCCTTGCTGATCGGCGGGAATTCCTACGTCGGCGGCATCGAGCGAACAACCTTGGCGAGGGTTCCTGGGGCAGCCTCGCCGCTCACGGTGCTGGCCGATTCATGGTCCTGGGCAGGCCTTGTCGTGGTCGTGGCCGCGTGTGCCATCGTCATCAGTGGACTCCGCCGCCAGGGGCGGGTCCGGACGTGGCTCCTGGTGGTTCTGACGCTGGCGGCGATCCTGGGACCACTCGACCAAGCACGCCTGGATACGGTGGCCTCGCTGAACAAGCACGTGGGCCTCGGTGCGTGGTTCGCAGCCATCGCCGCCGGCTACGCGGTGGACTGGTTCGTCGCTGCCGCGCCTGCTGGGAGAAACCGGATTCTGACGTGCGGTGCCTGTGTGGTCGCGCTGGCCTTTCCGATATCGCTGGGAGCCAGTCAATCGTGGGCGTTCTCTACGAGCTGGGCCAACTCCGCTAGCTTCATCGCGATCCTGCGTCCGCTCGTCGACAACAGCACCGGGCATTTGCTCATCGAGGATCCCTCCATCGCCGAGTACTACCTGCCATCCGGGAGCGACTGGGAGCGATTCTCGAGCACGCGCAACATCGTCTTGCCATCGGGGGCGAGCAGTGGCGGGCCGAGCCAGAGCGCTGGCGTTGTTGGTGCCGGAAACGCAGGCACCTACGGCACGAAGATCATCGAAGACTACTTTTCTCTGGTCGCGCTGAACTTCGCGGACACCACCTCACTCGACCTGACCATCGCTGCCGACCTTCGCCGCAACCACAGGTATCACAAGATCGAGGTCATACCGTACGGCATCGAGATCCCTCCGATCGGTCAGGGCACGTACGTCATCTGGAAACTCGAGCCAAAGAAGTGAGCGCGGTCACAGCCGCTGGCAGCCGAGATCGCCAAGGCAGCCTGGTACTGCCCCGGCCTCCAGACGACGAGGAGAAGTACGCCTATATCCAGCGGAACTTGCCCTATCTGACGACCGTGCTGATCATCGGCGCGGCCTGCCTCGTCATCAGCCAGGTCAGGTTCGAGACGCATGATCTCGCGCTGTCTCCGTTCCTGATCTTCACCGGCGTCTACATCATCTATCAAGCGATCAGCCTGCCGGTGAACTTCGCTGGCCGCGGCTTCAACCTTGCTGCTCATCGGGCACGTATCGGAGCGTGGCAGCCCAGTTCCTACCCTTGCGTGGACGTTCTCCTGCCCATCTGCGGTGAGCCGATCGAGCTCCTGACTAACACGTGGACCGCCGTAGCCGGCCTGATCGAGAGGTACGAAGGCGAGGTACAGGCCTACGTGCTGGACGACGGGCCCTCGGACGAAGCCCAGGAGGTGTCTCAGAGCTTTGGCTTCCGCTACATACGTCGGCCCGACCTGCACGACTACAAAAAGGCCGGCAACCTTCGCTATGCCTTCGCGCGCACCAGCGCGGAGTATCTGGTGATCTTCGACGCTGATTTCGCGCCGCGGTCCGACTTTCTTGCCGAGACGCTTCCGTATCTGGACGATCCCGCGATCGCAATCGTGCAGACCCCCCAGTTCTTCCGGACCAGCCCAGCGCAGACCTGGATCGAGCAAGCGGCAGGCCCTATTCAGGAGGTGTTCTACCGGACGGTCCAGGTTGCTCGCGACCGGTTCGACGCCGCCATCTGCTGCGGGACCTCCGCTGTCTACCGGCGGGCCGCGCTGGAAGCGGAGGGCGGGCCAACGCTCATTTCCTATGCCGAGGACGTGCACACCGGGCTTGACGTGCGGCGCCACGGCTGGTCCATGGTCTACCTGCCCATTGTTCTTTCTACTGGAATCTGCCCTGACAACCTCGACTCGTTCGTGCGACAGCAGTACCGGTGGTGTTCCGGGAACGTGGGCATCGTTTTTTCGTGGCGACTCTGGTCGGTGCCGATGAGGATCCCGGCCAGGCTCGCCTATATTTCTGGCTTCTTCTACTACGGCTACACAGCGCTGCTGACGTTTTTTGGGCCTATCATCCCGATCGTCATGTTGGCTCTTCTTCCTGACCAGATTCGGCTACGCAACTTCATCATCTTGCTGCCCGCCATGCTGACCGGATTCATCTTGTACCCGTTGTGGCATCGCTCCAGATATTCTCCGTCGATCTGGCCGCTGGGCGTCGCCCGCGGATGGGCACATGTTTTCGCGATTTGGGATGGAGCCAGACGTAAGTCGATGGGCTGGCATCCGACCCGGATGCCAGGCAGCGCATTGCGGCGTTTCCGAATCGGCGTCACGTGGTGGAGTGGCGGCATGGCTCTTCTATGGGTGGCCCTGGCCATCTGGCGGACCTTGGCCGCAGGTTCCCTGAGGTTCGCGGTCCTACTGGTCTTCGGCTTGCTCAACCTCGCCGTCGTGAGCCGCGTCATCTTTCCCGGAGAAGAGCCAGTATGAGACCTCGCATCGTGATGCTCCTGGCCTTCGTGATCGCTGCCGTGGCCGTCGGCTTTACGGGAGCCCGCTTCACAATATTGCCATCCCCGCACGGGCCGGTACATCGCACTTTGCCGCAAGTCGCGGAATCTTACCTCGGGGTCTTCGAGCCTGGGTCGCCGCCGTCATACCTACCGATCGAACAATTCGCTGCTGCCGCAGGCAAGGAACCGAACCTGATTGGCTACTACAGTGGCTGGTCAGAGCCGTTCGACACATCGTTCGCGAGAATGGTATACAAGCACGGCCTCATCCCGTTTGTTCAGATCGACCCGTCATTCGCCTCCGTAGCGGCTATTGCTGCAGGCGACTACGACGGCTACCTACGTCTGTACGCTGATACCGTCAAGAACTTTGGTCATCAGGTCGTTATTGGCTTCGGGCACGAGATGAATGGCACCTGGTACTCGTGGGGCTATGGGAAAACCTCGCCGTCGACATTCGTTGCAGCATGGCAGCACATCGTCACCGTCTTCAGGGGCGAAGGTGCCGACAACGTTACCTGGCTGTGGACGGTCGAGGCCGACGAGTCAGGCACCGGCCCAATCCGTGATTGGTGGCCTGGGCCCAATTATGTAACGTGGGTTGGCATCGACGGCTACTACGTGCGTCCGTCGGATACCTTCAACAAGGTATTCGCAAAGACGATTGATCAAGTCAATGCATTCACCTCCAAGCCGATCCTTCTTTCCGAAACGGCTGTGACGCCACGCGCCGACCAGTTCGCCAACATCCACAATTTGTTCGAAGGCTTGTCACGGTACAAGACACTCGGGCTCGTCTGGTTTGACGTGGCCCAGAGCGGCAGCCTCATTCACCAGGACTGGCGCATCGAGGGCAACCCGGTGGCCGAAGCTGCTTTCCGGGTGGGTGTGGCCGGTCTGAATCTGGTGTCGAATGCGCGTCCTTAGAAGCAAGCCTCGAGGGGTGTGCTGTGAGCGCCACACGTGATCCAGCGCAGGTCCACACGCCGAAGCTGCCGGCAGAGGCAGTGCCAGAACCGGTGCCACCAGCTACGCAGGCTTTCGGTCCACTCGCTCTGCCAGGGCCCACGACCCAGCTGCTTGATCTTGCTGACCCCGGTTCCTTGCTGACCCCAGCCGGATCAACTCAACTGGCTGGCGTAGTTTCTGCCGGGCGACAGACGGCCAGCAGGAAAGCGGCGCAGGCGCGGTGGCCTCTGCTTGTTGTCTTGGCGGTACAGACTGCCCTGTCAGTGCGGCTCGTACGGTCGAACACAGCATTTCAAGACGAGGCTCTCTACCTGCGCGCTGGCCATCTCGAGTGGGCGCACTGGCTCCACGGAGCGCCGATACCGGCCTTCTCCTCCTACTTCTCCGGGGCGCCCGTCATTTACCCACCCCTCGGAGCCCTTGCGGACAGCCTTGGAGGCCTCGTCGCTGCGCGCATCCTCTCCCTTTGCTTCATGCTGGGGGTTACGAGCACATTGTGGGCTACGGCAGGTCGGCTCTATGGGCAGCGGGCAGCGATTTTGGCTGCAGGGTTGTTCGCTACACTTGCCGGCACGCAGTTCCTTGGCGCCTTCGCGACGTTTGACTCCATGGCGTTGTTCCTGCTCGCTCTTGCTACATGGCTCGGTATTCGTTCTGTGTCCTGCGAATTCCCGGCCCGGACTATTCTGCCCATCACGGCTGGGGTTGCCCTGGCTATGGCCGACGCCGTGAAGTATGCGACTGCTTTGTTCACTCCCGTGGTTCTCGTTGTCGTGACATTGGCGATTTTGCGACAGCGCCGGGTTCGTGACGGCCTTGCAGCCGGCCTGCTTCTTCTTTCCTCATGGCTCATGCTCGTGATAGCAGCTGTCGCAGCTGGCGGTCGAAATTACTGGCGCGGCATTACGACGAGTACCCTCGACCGCTCCCAGTCGGATGTCGCGGCGGCGCTTGTTCTCCAGCGCTCATACGTGTGGATGAGCCTGATCTTGGTCCTTGCTGTCCTTGGCGCAGTACTTGCTATACGCGGCGAGGCGCGGGGGAAGTTCCTGCCCGCCATTCTGCTAGTGGCTGCCCTGCTGGCGCCCGCGGAGCAAGCAAGGCTTCATACGACCGTTAGCCTGCAGAAGCACGTTGTCTTCGGGGCCTGGTTCGCTGCCATCGCAGCGGGCTACGCGATGGCGCGGCTAAGCAGAGTCGACACGCGCAATGGATGGGCGGCCGTCATGGCGCTGCCAATAGCTGCATCGACCCTGTTCGGCTCGATGGGACAGGCCGCCTCTCTGTACGAGGTATGGCCGAACTCTGCAGACGTCGTCACAGCCCTCCGTTCAGCTGTTCACGCGCACCCGGGAAACTACCTGGCGGAGGACTATGACGTCGAGGCTTACTACTTGAGCGACGTCCCCTGGCAGCGTTGGTCAAGCACCTATAGCTTCAGATACCCGGGCGCGCTTCCGGGCGCACCTTCCTACAAAGCAGCGATCAACAGCCACTACTTCTCGCTGGTGATCCTCAATTTCGGTGACACCGCGGTGACGGACCGGACAATCGCTGCGGACATGCGTCTCGCGGGCGGCTACTACGTATTGATGCGATCGGGACGGTTCACCGTCTGGGCGTCGCGTGAGTCGGCATCCGTGCCGCAATCCGGAGGGAACCGTGACGCTAGCTGAGCCCTCGGCTGCCGAGCAATTGCAGGGACTGTACCTGCCACGGCCGCCGGACGACAGGGAGAAGGACGAATACTTCGGGCAGCGGCGGCGCTGGGTTTTCGTCTGGCTTCTCATCGCGTCAACTGGAGTTCTCTACGGCTACGTCCATGTCGCCGAACGCGCTTGGTTGGTCTCTCCAGTCATGTGGCTGCTGCTCATGGTCATAGTGCCGCCCGTGGTGGTCAACTTCTGGCTGCGAATCGGGCCCCCGAGCCTGACGCTTTCAGAGCATCAAGCTACGGTCGCCAGCTACCGTGAGCGCGGCGAGACGGCTGATGTCTTTCTACCCAGCTGCGGCGAGCCTCTCGCGGTGCTCAACAACACCTTCCGGTACGCAAGAGCAATGAGGTGGGGCGGGGTCAAGACCGTCTATGTGCTTGACGACTCTGCACGGGCAGGTGTCCGTGACCTGGCTAATGAGTACGGCTTTCACTACATCGTCCGCCCTGATCCCGGCGAGATGAAGAAGGCGGGGAACCTTACCCACGCCCTAGCTATCAGCACCGGAGAGTTCATTGCCGTGATTGACGCGGATTTTGCGGTGCGGCCGGAGTTCCTTTACGAGACCATGCCCTACTTCTCCGACCCGAAGATCGGCATAGTCCAGACCGCGCAGTGCTTCGACGTCAGCGACCGATCTTTTTCCTATATTCAGCGTTTTGCAGGCACCCTCCAGGAAATATTCTTTCGATACATCCAACCGGCACGAGATCGGTACAGGGCCGCGATCTGCGCCGGAACGAACCTGGTGTATCGCCGTGCAGCCGTGGTCGCAGCGGGGGGCTTCGCGCAGGTACCGATCGGCGAGGATGTGCATTCCGGTGTGAAGCTATGGTGGGCTGGCTACGAGACGCGTTACCTGCCGTTGTGCCTAGCTAAAGGTGTCGCGCCGATCGACTTCCCTTCGCTAGCGAACCAGCAAGCCCGCTGGTGCCGGTCCTCAATGCTCCTGATGGTCGAGAAACATTTCCGGGAAGCGCCGTTTACATGGAAGCAGCGGGCTGCCTTCTGGGCGGCATTCCTCTACTACATGTCGTCCGCCGCGCTCCTGCTGACCGGACCTTTCCCCACGCTGACCATGGTCTGGTTTTATCCGCAGCGTATCTATCCGCACAACTACTTCCCGATCCTGCCGGCGATCGCCGCGACGTTCTTTGCCTTCCCTTTGCTGAGCCGCGGCTGGCGACCGACGATATATAGGGTTTGCATGATCAACTCTTGTTGCCATTTCTATGCCATATGGAGCGCGACACGGGATCGCATCGCTGAATGGGTGCCAACCGGCGCCTCCCCCGATGGCGGGCAAGTGCCCGTGAGGGTAAACCGGATTCTCTGCACCTGGATCGTCGTAGTTCTGCTGCTTCTCTGGTCTGGCCTGGCAATACGAGTGCATGAATTCGGGTGGCACCAGTACTGGGTGACCGAGGTCCTAGGGGGCGTGCAGCTATACATGCTCGTGCCTTTGCTGACCCCCAGCAAGGGCGTCTGGAGACGTGCCCAGCCCGAGGAGACAAGAACGTGATTCGGGACGGCCTGCTCGTGTTCCCGACCAGTCGGATCGCGCACCTCCCGCGCCGCGACCAAGCCTGGACGGCCAAAGGAGTTACTTGATGACACATCAGAACAGCAGAAGGCAGAAGAGGGGCAGACGGCGGCTCGTCGTGCCGGTCGCGGCCGTCGTTGCTGCGGCAGCGATCGCGGCGGGGATTGTGATCTACAACAGGACCTCGGATTCCTCTGGCGGGCCGCTGCCGGTCAACCTCCCGGCTGCATCTGGCTCTTACCTGGGGGTGTACGCGTCTGGGGTGCCTAACTCCTACTCCGGAGTGACATCGTTCTCGAGCGCTACCGGCGCCAGGCCCGACGTGCTCATGTATTACAGCGGATGGTATGAGTCTTTTAAAACGAGCTTCGCGACGACTGCGGCCGAAAACGGAGCTGTACCGCTCGTACAAATTGACCCCGAGAACGTGAGCGTTGCCGCAATCGCTTCCGGACGGTACGACGGCTACCTGAGTTCCTACGCCGAGGCTGTACGTGCCTACCGCCACCCGGTCATCCTGAGCTTCGGTCATGAGATGAACGGGACGTGGTATTCCTGGGGATACAGCCACACGTCTCCAAAAATCTTCGTAGCGGCGTGGCGGCACATCGTCAGACTGTTCCGCGCGCTCGGAGCGCGGAACGTGACCTGGCTGTGGACGATCAACATCATCAACGACACCAAGCGCGGCAATATTCCAGGACCAGCTCAGTGGTGGCCGGGCAGTTCCTATGTTAACTGGGTCGGAATTGATGGTTATTACCTCGAGCCAAACTGGCAGTTCGCCCCATTGTTCGGGCCCACTATCGCTGCTGTCCGGGAACTGACTGCCGCTCCGATTCTCATCGCCGAGACGGGCGCAGTACCCAGCGCTGGCCAGCCGGCGAAGGTCACCGACCTGTTCGCTGGTATCCGCAAGTATGGGCTGCTCGGGTTTGTCTGGTTTGATTCCATCAACAGTATCGGCCAGAACTTCCGCATCGCCAGTCCTGCCGCCTTGGCTGCGTTTCATAAGGGCTCCAGCTCCTACGCGAGGCCTGGATCATGAGTGAATCGCTGTTGAGGTATAGCCCGGTGGGTGCAGATATCGCACACGGGAGGTACCGCCGTTCTGACTGAACCTCAAGGCGCTGGACGCCACCGCCAAGCCTCAATGCTGGAAAGCCGGGGGCGGGTTCACAGGAGTGTGAAGCTTCCTGTCATCGTCGCTGCCATCGCAACTGCAGTTGTGATCGGCCTTTCCTTCGCTGTGGTGAAGGTGTGGCGCCCCATGGCTTCGGCGCCGCAGCGGCAGTTGAATACAGTTCTGCCAACTAACCCTGGCTCCTACATTGGCCTGTACCGGCGACCCGCACCAGCTTCCTACGCCGGAGTCTCGTCCTTCACAGCGGCTACGGGGGTCGAGCCGAGCGTGGTCGTTTACTACAGCGGATGGATGGAGCCATTCAAGACCAACTTCGCTATGATTGTGGCCGACCACGGTGAAGTACCGCTGGTGCAAATCGACCCAACGAAGATAAGCCTCAGCGCTATTGCGGCTGGGAAATACGACGGCTATCTGAGTGAGTACGCCGGGGCAGTCCGCTCCTTTCACCGCCCGGTTATCTTGAGCTTCGGCCACGAGATGAACGCCAACTGGTACTCGTGGGGTAACCGGCACACATCTCCCGCGACGTTCGTCACGGCGTGGCGGCACATTGTGACGCTATTTCGCAGGCATGGCGCGGATAATGTGACCTGGCTATGGGCAGTTAACATCATCGAACCGGGTCACAGGGTACCGGCACCGGGTCCTTGGTGGCCGGGCCGATCGTATGTGACGTGGGTGGGGATTGACGGCTACTATTCAACTCCTTCGGCGACGTTCGCTCCCTTGTTCGGGCCGACGGTCGCCGCGGTACGCGCGCTGACCCGCGCTCCTATCCTCATCTCTGAGACAGCTGTGGCGCCTGCCGCGGGGCAGCCGACGAAGATCGCCGACCTGTTTGCAGGAATTCGACTTTATGGGCTCCTTGGTTTCGTGTGGTTCGACACGGCGACCGCAGAGGACTGGCGCCTTCTCAGCCCTGGTGCAGTCGCGGCGTTCCGTGCCGGAGCCAAGTCGTACCCCTTCGTAGATCTTGAAGGACGACCCGCTACGCGCGGCGGCGGCCTGCGTCATTCCGGAAATTCGGCAAACACCACCTCTTAGCGGGCAAGAGACAGTAACGTTTTAAGCGGCGTATTCCTGCCCAGGGGGGATCGCTACGCCATGTAACGCTGTTAGTGCACGACGTGGGCAGCCGGGGGAGGCGGACGCACGCTGGCATGCCCTTGAGCGCAGGCAGGTGCGAGATATGGATCACGGCATAGCGCCAGGTCGGACAGACCTCCCTCCGGCGCCGAGGCCGCTAAGGGCTTCCATCCGGAATAGCGGCGCAGAAAAGCCGGAGATCGACGGTCCCGCTTCGGGTGACGAACATGGCTGCCCGCGCCGGTGCGCGATCTGGCGATCTGAGCTGCCTCTGTGACCGCTCCCGGCCAGGACTCACAGGAGCCGGAGCGCACAGCCGCTGTTGCGGCCGGGCAGCGCGGCAACCGGGCTTACGCGCTTTCTCCGGCCCATGATGGCGACGCCAAGCCAGACGGCCACGAGCAGCGCCTGAGCGCGCCCCGCACGGCCGTCGCCTCGTCAGCCGCTGGTTCTGGTCCTGCCCACGACTTCACCGAGTCGCAGCAAGCTGGGCTCGCTGCAGTGATCAACCTTGCGAGATCCGACGTAGCGATAGCGCCCGTCGGTACCCCATTCACCCCGCCCCCGCCCGGCATCGCGGCACCGACCGTGCCGACGCAGGGCTCCGCGCCCGACACGTCCGCAGACCTGGTGATTCCCGGCCTCCAGCGTGCCGAGGGGACGCGACCCGATCGGGAGCGAAGAGCGATGTGGAGCGGCACCTTCGCTTACGTCGAATTTCCTTTGCTCATGGGCATTCTTACTGCCGAGGCTCTGCTGACTCTGCGGCTCGTGTGGAGCAATTCTGCCTCACCCGCCGAGGCAATGTATCTCTCGGCTGGACACGCAGAGCTCCAGGGCTGGCTCCACGGGACACCAATTCCGGCATACGCTAGCTTCTTCCCGGGCGCCCCGGTTATCTACCCGCCTATCGGCGCGATCGCAGACAGTGCCGGAGGTCTGGTCGGAGCGCGGATCCTGTCGCTTATCTTCATGCTCGGCGCCACGACCTTCCTATGGGGCACGACGTCAAAAATCTTCGGCAGGAAGGCCGGAGTATTCGCTGCAGCACTGTTTGCGGTTCTCGGCCCTACACTCCAGTTCGGCGCGCTGGCCACGGCCGGTGCCTTGGCCCTGCTCCTGATGGCGGCGTCCGCCTGGTGCTTGGTTGCATCGAGGGACCGTGACGACTCCGCGCTTCTGCTGATAGCCGGAACAGCACTGCTAGCGCTCGCGAATGCCACGGCTTATTCGACATTGATTCTCGACCCTTCGGTCATCGCTCTCGCCGGCCTTGCCGTTGGAGCGAAGGAAGGAGCCAAGGCAGCGATCGCCCGCAGCGGTTACGTCGCCGTCGGAACCATTGGCCTGATCAGCGCCATGCTGGCGATCGGCGGCCCACTGTATATGGCCGGCGTTCTTAATGTAACTGCGTCGCGGGCCACGGCCGGGCAATCCAGCTTGCTGATTCTCACCGGAGCGTGGAAGTCGGTCTCGCTGATTTGCGTCATCGCGTTCGCGGGAGTGCTTTTCGCTGTCTTTTGGCGCCAAGCCCGCGTGCGGATCGTAATCCTGTGCGTCCTGCTCCTCTCTGGGGCATTGGTGCCCCTAGACCAGGCCGGGATTCATTCTACGCGGGGCTCGGCGGCGTATGTTGATTTCGGTGCCTGGTTTGTGGCAGTGGCAGCCGGCTACACGCTTGCTCGAGTCTCTCAGATCGTGCGATGGAGATCGCTGCGTTTCGTGGTGGCCGGAATTGTGCTGCTTGGCGCGGTGCTGCCTGCAGGCTACCTGGGGCGGGCCCAGGCTACGAAGTTCTTCGGGAGCTGGCCTAATTCAGTACGAATGACTACCGAGCTTCTGTCCCTGGCCCGCGGCCACCCAGGCAACTACCTTGCCGAGGATGACGCTATCCCAGCATACTACTTGGAAAGCACTGTCTCCTGGCAGCGGTGGTCAGACACCGCGTACTTCAACTATACGCCCCCCGGCCTGAGGCATTCGCTTACTGGCGTGGCCGCATTTGAGGCTGCGATCGATCACCATTACTTTTCTCTGATCATTCTCGACTTCGGTGAAACCGTGCAGACCGACGGCGAGATCATCGCCGACATCGATCAAACGGGCGACTACCAGGTCGTAAGGGTTCTGCTTACTTCTGTAGGCCGGTACACCATCTGGGCATACGAAGAGCCCAAGCGATCTGGAAATCATCATGACGGCCACTGAGGAGGCACGTGGGCATGCCGGATCCGGGCGTCACCGAAAGTATGGCCTTGGCGTACCCGACCCGCCAACCGATGAGGAGAAGGCAAGTTACGCTGAGCGAAATATCGCACTGATCATCCGAACGTCGCTGGCGAGCTTTGGGGCTCTTCTCCTGAGCCAGGCTAGATTCGTATTTCTCAGTCCTATAGTAACGTGGGTCTTCCTCCCGTTCGTGTCCTTCACCGTCCTCTATTACCTCATCTCGCTGTTTGTCAACGTGGGGACCCGAGGATTCGACTTGGCAGCACACAGCAGGTTCGTCGCGTCTTGGCGGCCGGAGCGCCACCCGTCTCTGGATGTGTTTCTGCCCGTCTGTGGTGAGCCACTCAGCGTACTGCGTAATACGTGGACATGCGTGTTCGACCTCGTCGATGCATACCGCGGAACCGTGAATACCTACGTTCTGGACGACGGCGCCGACGAGGGTGCCCGAAACATGGCCGTCGACTTCGGGTTTCATTACGTGGTGCGCCCCAACAGGGGCTGGATGAAGAAAGCAGGCAACCTGCGGCACGGGTTCGCCTGCTCATCTGGTGAGTTCATACTAATCTTGGATGCTGATTTCGCGCCTCGTGCAGATTTGCCCGCGGAGATGCTGCCGTACCTTATTGACGATACCTCGCTTGGCATCATCCAGTCCCCACAGTATTTTCGCACCGGCGGACGCATGTCATGGATGGAACGCGGCGCCGGTGCTGTTCAGGAATTGTTCTATCGTCTTGTTCAAGTATCGCGGGACCGACACGAGGGTGCGATCTGTGTGGGCTCGTGCGCGATCTACCGCCGTGAAGCGCTAATGACAAACGGTGGAACAACGCTGATCGAACATTCTGAGGACGTACATACCGGTTTCGATCTGTACCGGGCTGGCTGGGGCTTGCGGTATATTCCAGTTCCTCTGGCGGCTGGCCTGTGTCCGTCTGACCCAAACTCATTCCTCACCCAGCAGTACCGATGGTGCGCAGGTTCTATGTCTTTGTTGGGTTCACGGAAGTTCTGGACAACAAGGATGCGTTTCCGAACGCGCTGCTGCTACGTGTCCGGGTTCTTCTATTATTTGCACACTGCGTTGTTCACCTTCGCCGCCCCGGCAATTCCCCTGGTGATGCTGACCGTCTTGCCCGAACGGGTACGGCTGACCAATTATGTTTTCATCCTTCCGTCCATTATCTATAACTTCGCTGTCTTCCCCGCCTGGCACCGCTGCCGATTCGGGCCGGAAGCCCTCATGGCCAAGCTGCTTTATGGCTGGGCTCACGTCGTCGCGCTCTGGGACATCTTCCGCCGCAAGCGAATGGGCTGGCAGACAACGGGTCAGGGGAAACGGAAGGCAGGGACACGTCGAGTCTGGGCGGGCATAACTATCTGGAATGGCGGCACCGCACTCGCGTGGGTGACGCTGGCGGCATGGCGCATGGCTAGCGATGGCGTGGCCTTTGTCCCTCTCCTCGCCACCGGTCTGCTTGTCTGTGTCATCACTGGCATGGCGCTTGGCTCGCGCATCAACCACGCCAGGATCGCGAAGGTAAGGTAGCGGCCTAGATGAGGATTATGCGGATCGTAGCGGTCCTCGCGGTAGTTATCGCGGCGGGCGCGGTCATCGTCGGCGCCGTACGTCAGGACAAATCCACTGCCAGTGATCCCCCGGTGTCATCCGGACCCCCACCGGTGACGCTCCCCTCCAAGCCTGGGACGTACCTCGGGGTCTATGCCTCCCGTGTGCCAGAGTCGTACGCCGGTGTCGCTGCCTTCACCACAGCCACTGGAGTCAAGCCAGACCTGGTCGCGTTCTACAGCGGATGGCTCGAAGGCTTCCCGGCTTCCTTCGCAGCGAAGGCCGCAAAGGAAGATGCCGTGCCGCTCGTGCAGATCCAGCCGACCGGCTTCTCCTTGGCCAAGATCGCCGCGGGCCGTTATGAGAGCTACCTGACTTCCTACGCTGACGCCGTTCGGGCCTATGGGCTCCCAGTCGTCATGAGCTTCGGCCACGAAATGAACGGATACTGGTATTCCTGGGGCTACCGGCACACATCTCCACGTACCTTTATTGCTGCCTGGCGGCAAGTCGTGTCCGTGTTCCGAGCGATGGGCGCCGACAACGTTACCTGGCTTTGGACGGTCAATATCATCGACGGCAAAGGACGGGGGCGGATCCCCAGCCCGGCGCCGTGGTGGCCCGGCAGTTCGTATGTGAACTGGGTGGGGATCGACGGCTATTATTTCCAGCCCTCGTGGAAGTTCGCCCCGTTGTTCGGCCCGACCATCGCCGCCGTGCGCCAGTTGACGTCGGATCCCATCTTGATTGCCGAGACGGCTGCGCCACCTACCGCAGCGCAGCCAGCCAAGGTTGCCGAGCTATTTGCCGGTGTTCGCACCTACGGGCTCCTGGGCTTTGTGTGGTTCGACACCAAGGGCTCGCGAGACTGGCGTCTGAACAGCCGGGGCGCGGTCGCAATGCGCAAAGGCTCGAGATCCTACAAGAACCCAGTGCCGTGAAACACTCAGCAAGATGGGCCACGGGAGGGACGCCGAACCTCTTTGTGGGCTGTGTCCGCCTCCGTAAGCAAGCAACATGAAATCTCGACTGGTGATTTTCGTGGCGGTCGTGGTCGCCGCAGTCGCAGTTTTCTTGTCGGTGCACCGCTCTGCTTCGTCTTCTTCCGGCCCCTCGGCTGCGTACGCCACACTGCCGTCCGCTGTCGGTTCCTGCCTCGGCGTTTATGAGATGGGGCCGCCTCATAGGTATCAACCGGTGGCAGGCTTCACGAAAGCGATCGGCAGACAGCCCAATCTCGTTGGTTACTATAGTGGCTGGAACGAGCGCTTTATGACGCGCTTCGCCCAAACGGTCAGCGGACATGGTGCCGCGACGATCCTGCAATGGGACCCTACGGGCGTCAAGGTGGCAAGTATCGCCAGGGGCAAATACGACAGCTACTTGCGCTCGTTCGCCGACAGCGTCCGGGATTTCGGCGGCCCAGTTGTTATCGGGTTCGGGCACGAGATGAACGCAACCTGGTACTCGTGGGGCTACGGCCACGTGCCGCCGCGTACGTTCGTCGCGGCGTGGCGTCACATCGTGACGCTGTTTCGAAGCCAGGGCGCCGACAACGTTACCTGGCTTTGGACGATCAATGCCGACCTGCCTAGCACTGGACCACCCGCCTCTTGGTGGCCTGGCGCCGCGTATGTCACCTGGGTCGGCATAGACGGCTACTTCTACCGTTCTACCGATACCTTTGCCAGTGTCTTTGGCAGGACCATCGCTCAGGTCCGGGCTATCACCGATAAACCCGTGCTGCTGTCCGAGACCGCCGTGGGGCCAGAGGCCGGCCAGGCCCCCAAGATCGCCAACCTGTTCGCGGGGATGCGGCTGTACCAGACCCTCGGGCTGGTGTGGTTCGACATCCGCCAGGACGATGGGCTTTACCACCAGAACTGGCGCATCGAAAACAGTCCAGGGGCGACGACGGCGTTTCGGCGTGGCGCTTCCACCATGAAGCTGGCTCGCTTCTGATCTACGAAGGCTTATCGCATTCCGCTGGAGTCCGGTCGTGCGCGGGGGACGCCGACGGTGCCGCCATCAGTACTTCCCACCGGTACCGGCGCATTGTGAAGGCGGTCGTCCCGGGCAAGGCGAAGCCGGGACGGCCAGGCGGGCCGGTGGGCGGCGACCAGCCGTTCCAGCCAGGACTGGGCGAGCAGCACGACGACGAGGATCAGCGCGGCGACGATGCCGTCCATCCAGTAGTGGTTTGCGGTGACGACTACCGCCAGTGTGGTCGCCACCGGGTACAGCACCGCGAGCCAGCGCCACCGGGACCGGGCCGCGGAAATCACCATGATCGCGATCAGGATTGCCCAGCCGACGTGTACCGACGGCATCGCGCCCAGCTGGTCCGGGTTGAACCCGGCGGTCGCCTGGTAGACCGACTGGTGGTAGAGCACGGCGGTGTCCACCATGCCGGTGCCCGGCAGCATGCGCGGTGGCGCGACAGGGATCAGCTGGACCAGCAGGCATGCGCCGGTGAGCGCCGCCAGCGTTGTTCTGCGGCGGACGTAGACGTCGCGGTGCCAGATGAACAGCCAGATCAGGCACGCGATCAGAACAGGGAAGTGCAGGACGTCGTAGTAGAGATTGAAGGCCTGCACGATCAGCGGATGGGGAAGGAAGAGCCGCTGCACACCGGTCTCGCTCGGCAGGTGGAGCTCCCGCTCCAGGTGCCAGATCCAGCGTCCCCGTGCGAGCGCGCCGCCCGGCCCCATGACCGAGAAGGACCCGGCGAACTGCCAGAGCGTGAACAGCCCGAACACGAGCGCACTTTCCTGGATGAAGGTGGCGATGCCGGCTAGCCGCTGACGTCGCGCCAGGCGCAGCGCGACCGCGACGGCGGCCAGGCAGCAGGTAATGACCCCGGCTTGCTGCCAGGACAGCTCAAGATTTGGCACGCGCCAGTGATCCTCCTGCGCGCCCCGACCGGGCAGGAGCCCGGAAACATGCTTCACCCCGCCGCCACTTGTCGTTCACGTGGATCAGCGTACGATCTCGAGCCGACGGCGCTCAGGGCAGCCTGGAGGGAATCCCGCCATGCGATGGACAGATCTGCCACCCGAATCCGGGCCAGCCGATGGCCGTGCGTCCGCGTTACCGCGCGCCGAGTGGGAGGAACTGAGGCGCCGGCTGGAGCGGCTCCCGGACGGCCACCCGTCACGCCCGGATGACCACCCCGACGCAACGGCCGTCGAGGAGCTGGCCGGCGAAGACGCGGCGGACAAAGATCTGGCAGAGGGGAGAGGCGGTCTGCCAGAGCGGCCCGGGCGCGCCGACTCCGAGCGTCCCGACACGGGGCGGGCCGATCAGGGGGACAGCAAGCCCCTCGACGCGCAACGCCGGGTCCAGGGTTCGAGGGGTGCCGACGCCGGTCAGGCCGGGCCTGGCGGGCTGGGTGAGCTTAGCGGGCGTGGCGAGCGCGAACCGTACCGGCCCTGGTTCACCGAGGGCGAATCGCCGGAGCCCTGGTTCACTGCGGAGCCCGACTAAGCAGCTGAGCCCGACTCAAGCGGGGCCGACCTGGCCGTTCTGCCGGGCCTCTCGGCTGAGCGTCGCCGGATCCGGTTCCTGCCGTGGCAGCAGCACCTCGGCGCTCACGTCGGCGCCGAGCCTGACGGTGTCGCCGTCGGCCAGGCGGACGGTGGTCCCCGGCAGTACTCGGTCACCGTTCACGAACGTTCCGTTCGTGGAGTGCTCATCGCGGATCGTGGCATGCCCCGCGTCATCGACGCTGACCGTCGCGTGACGCCTTGACACGTTCTCGAACTGGGAGAAGGCCGCGGCGACCAGTGACTCCGCCGGGTCACGGCCAAGCAGGAGGGACGTCCCGGCCGGTATCTCCACGTTGCCCGTCGGGAACGCCAGCCTGAGCACCGCTGAGGAGATAGAGCCTGCAGCGTCCTCCCGCCTCAGGTATTCCTGCATGACGGTCGCGGGCGCCGGGGGATCCTCATCCGGTCCCCTGCGCGGCAGGTTGGCACCGCAGGTAAAGCAGATGAGGTCGTCCGGCTTGACGTGGGCCGCGCAAGCGGGACAGGTCAGGGCCATCATCGACGTCCTCCAGGACAGCTGTCAGATCTCGGTAACACTAGGCACGCACGAGAGCGTAACGCGCGGGACGGACTCTGCGGGCCACGGGTCGGCAGAGAGCGCTCTGCCTGCGGCCCCGCCAGTAGCATCGCTGGCATCGGGGCATAGCAGTGACACGCGGCCAGGAATCTGCAAAGGGGCAGACATGATCAGCTACCGGCTGAGTGATGAGCACGAGGAACTCCGGCTGACGGTGGCCGAGTTCGCGCGTGACGTGGTGGCTCCGGTGATCGGCGGCTTTTACGAGCGCCGCGAGTTTCCCTACGAGATCATCGCGCGGATGGGCAAGCTCGGCCTGTTCGGCCTGCCGTTCCCCGAGGAGTACGGCGGGATGGGCGGCGACCTTTTCGCCCTGTGCCTCGCGCTGCACGAGCTGGGCAGGGTCGACTCTTCGGTCGCGATCACCCTCGAGGCGGGGGTGGCCCTCGGCGCGATGCCGATCTACCGGTTCGGCAGCCAGGAGCAGCGCGAGCGCTGGCTGCCTGATCTCTGCCGAGGGGAGCGCCTCGCAGCCTTCGGCCTGACCGAGCCAGGTGGCGGGTCGGACATCCCCGGCGGCATGCGGACGACCGCAAGGCTAGTGAAGGGGGATGGGGAGGTGGGCGGGGGGGAATGGGTAATCGACGGGTCGAAGGCGTTCATCACCAACGCGGGCACATCGATCACGTCCGCCGTCACCGCGCTCGCCATTACCGGCGGCTCGGCCGGGAACCGGGAGATCTCCGCGATCATTGTCCCTGCCGGCACCCCCGGATTCACCGTCGCGCCCGAGTACTCGAAGGTCGGCTGGTGTGCCTCGGACACCAGGGAACTGTCGTTCACGTCGTGCCGGGTGCCCGAGTCCAACCTCCTCGGCGAGCGTGGCCGCGGCTACGCCCAGTTCCTGCAGACCCTGGACGAGGGGCGGGTCGCGATCGCCGCGCTGTCGGCCGGGTTGGCGCAGGGCTGCGTCGACGAATGCCTGCGATACGTGGGGGAGCGCTCGGCCTTCGGCCACCAGCTCGGTCACTACCAGGACATCCAGTTCAAGATCGCTGACATGGAGGTGCGCGCGCACGGGGCGAGGCTCGCCTGGTACGACGCGGCCGCCAGGCTGCACGCGGGTGAGCCGTTCAAGAAGCAGGCGGCGATCGCGAAGCTCACGGCGTCGAGCGCGGCCATGGACAACGCTCGCTGCGCGACGCAGATATTCGGCGGGTACGGATTCATGAACGAGTTCCCCGTCGCGAGGTTCTACCGGGACGCCAAGGTCCTGGAGATAGGCGAGGGAACCTCGGAAGTACAGCGGATGATCATCGCCCGCCAGCTCGGGCTCGGCAAGACCGGATCGGGTGGCGAAGCGGGAGGCACGTGACATTCGCCGTGGTGTTCGGCATGCTTATGGCAGGTTGCGCCGACAGCAGGAGGGAGCAGCCATGAGCCCGCGTGTGCATCCGGCAGAGGTGGGCAGTGGCGCGTAACAGCGTTCCGCCCGGCGGTGGCCTGCCTTATGGCCGGGGCATGCCGCCGATCCTTGGCGAGCCCGCAGCGCGCGGCGCGAGGTCGCTGGTCCGGCCGTATGCGGTGACGGGGGGGCGGACCAGGCCGCGGACTCAGCTGGAGATCGAGGCGATGGTCGCGGCGGCTCATTATGAGGCTCGGGATTTGTCGGTGCTGAGCCCGGAGTGTCAGGCGATTTTGGGGTTTTGCCGGGATTGGCGGTCGGTGGCGGAGATCTCGGCGGTGCTGCGGATGCCGCTGGGGGTGGCCCGGATCTTGATCGCTGATAT